>JAPHTL010000272.1 GCA_026193355.1 Rhodospirillales bacterium | reverse complement strand
CGCTGGGGAAAGCTCGATTTCGTGGTGCATGCCATTGCTTACGCCGACAAGGAAGAGCTCAAGGGGCGCTATCTGGAAACCAGCCGGGACAATTTCCTGCGATCCATGGACATTTCCTGCTTCTCGTTCACGTCCGTCTGCCGAAAGGCTGAACCCCTGATGACGGATGGCGGCAGCCTGATCACCCTTTCCTACTACGGCGCCGAACGCGTAATGCCCCATTACAACGTCATGGGAGTCGCCAAGGCCGCCCTGGAAGCCAGCGTACGCTACCTGGCGGAGGATCTTGGGAAACAGAACATCAGGGTCAATGCCCTTTCCGCCGGGCCGATGAAGACCCTGGCCGCTTCGGGCATCGGTGATTTCCGCTATATCCTCAAGTGGAACGAGTACAACTCCCCCATGCGCCGCAACGTCACCCTCGATGATGTCGGCGGCTCCGGTCTCTATCTGCTGAGCGACCTGTCTTCGGGCGTAACCGGCGAAATCCATCACGTCGATTGCGGTTACAACGTCGTCGGGATGAAGGCTGTCGACGCCCCCGATATTTCGACCGTCTGAGGAAACGCCATGGCCGGAAACAGCTTCGGGCAATTGTTCCGCTTCACTACGTTCGGTGAAAGCCACGGTCCGGCGATCGGCTGCGTCATCGATGGCGCACCGCCACGAATTCCGCTTGCCGAGGAAGACATCCAGGTCTGGCTCGACCAGCGGAAACCGGGACAGTCGAAGTACGTCACGCAGAGGCGCGAATCCGACCGGGTCCGCATCCTCTCGGGTGTGTTCGAAGGGCAGACGACGGGAACGCCCATCGGCCTGCTGATCGAAAATGAAGACACCCGATCGAAGGACTACGACGACATCAAGGACCTGTTCCGTCCGGGACACGCCGACTACGCCTATTTCATGAAGTACGGCATTCGCGATTACCGGGGTGGCGGCAGGTCCAGCGCCCGGGAAACAGCCCTGAGGGTCGCTGCCGGGGCGGTGGCGCGGAAGATCCTCGGTGATGGCGTACGAATCCGGGGCGCGGTCATCCAGATCGGGCCTCATCACATAGATCGTGGCCGGTGGGACTGGGCGCAGCGTGGGGAAAATCCCTTCTGGTGCCCTGATGCCGACATGGTCGCCACGTGGGAATCCTACCTTGGCGAAATCCGCAAGAATGGATCATCGATCGGCGCGATGGTCGAAGTCGTTGCGGACGGCGTACCGCCGGGGTTGGGCGAACCCGTCTACGAAAAACTGGATGCCGATATCGCCTGCGCCCTGATGGGCATCAACGCCGCCAAGGCCGTTGAAATCGGCGCAGGGATTGAATCCGTTGCACTGACCGGCGAGGAGAATGCGGACGAGATGCGCATGGATGGAGAAAACCCAACCTTCCTGTCCAACAATGCAGGCGGAATTCTTGGCGGCATTTCAACCGGTCAGGAAGTCGTCGCCCGCGTCGCCTTCAAGCCGACCAGTTCAATATTGGTCCCACGACGCACTGTCACAAAAGACGGGAAAGACACAGGTATCATCACCAAGGGACGGCATGACCCCTGCGTCGGTATCCGGGGTGTGCCCGTTGCCGAAGCCATGGTCGCATGCGTGTTGGCCGATCACATGTTGCGCAACCGCGCCCAATGCGGCCCCTGATAGGCCCCTCTCCAAAAAGCCACCCAATCATCATTCATCACTTATCCAAAGAGGTCGAAATGCCCCAACCGAAACACATCGTCAAAACCGCCCTGCCGAACGAAAACGACCTTGATGACGACATCAAGAAGTACTTTGCGAAATGCGAGGAAAAACTCGGCATGGTTCCCTATGTCCTGAAGGCGCTGACCGGCAATCAGGAAAAACTGCGGAACTTCAGCAAGTTCTACAACGAACTGATGCTTGGCGCATCGGGGCTCAGCAAGCTGGAACGCGAGATGATCGCGGTCGCCGTTTCCTCGGCCAACCGCTGTTACTACTGCCTTGTCGCCCATGGACAGGCTGTCCGCCAGTATTCCGACGATCCGCAACTTGGCGAAATGATGGTGATGAACTATCGCGTGGCCGAACTGGACGCACGGCAACGCGCCATGCTTGATTTCGCCTGGAAGTTGACCAAAACCCCGCAGGACATCGGCGATGCCGACCGTCAGGAATTGCGCGATGTCGGTTTCTCGGATGCCGACATTTTCGACATATGCGACGTCGTCGGCTTTTTCAACTACACCAACCGGATGGCGCACGGGCTGGACATGATGCCGAACCCTGACTACCACGCGATGAATCGATAATAGAGCAACAATCCCAAGTTGTTTATATAAACAGACGTTATTTTGCGCCTGCAAGGCGATTTAGCCTTTGCTTATCAATGATCATTTCGCCAAATTTTTATTTATTGCGATGATCAAAATCGTTATAGGCTACAGGTCGAATTTAAACGGATTGAAGTAGCGATGACAGGTGAGTCGAGCCCACCATCAGGAAAAGAGCAACGGCTTGTTTTCCGTATCCTTAATGCATGGCGTGAGCTGTGTGACGAGGACCGCTTTCCGACGGTGGACAAGGTCGGCCCCGCCGGATTTGGCGATGATTGGTCGTCGTGCATTCTGCTTGGCCTTGATTCCGGATCGGAAGATCCGGTTTTTGAGTATATCGGCGAGAACTTCGATATAGGGCTTCAAGGCAAACCGTTGTCGGACGCGGGCGAAATGACATTGCTCGGGCATGGGATGGCCTACTGGAAACGGTCGGTCACTAAGCAAGCGCCAATTACCATGGGCGACGAATTCGTCGATGCCGATGGAAGGGGCGTTTTGTACCGTAGCGTCATCCTGCCGCTTTCAGATGACGGGGTGAAGATCACGGCGCTGCTTGGCGCGGCAAACTTCAAGTTCAAGGATGAGCCCGCGGCATGACGGATTTGTCGACACGCCATCCAATACCCTGCCGGATTGTTTGGGGGTCTAGGTGTAGAAAATGAGTCGTTCGGTTTCATACGAGGTCCAATCCTACCGCGACGGGAAGTGGATGATCGACTCCGTCTATGACGAGAAGGAAATGGCCATGTATGTGGCCCGCGACCTTCTCGACTCTCCACGCCACAAGATGGTTCAGGTTCTCGAGGAAGCCTACGACGAAAGTTCCGGTGAGTTTATCTCCAAGGTCATTTTTTCGCGTAAGAGAGAGATTGATCGTACATCGAAGAAGCCCGCCGTAAAGAAACAGTCCATTGAAAGAATCGGAAAGACAACCAGGCCCCCTGTCGAGAAAGGCTCAACCAGCTTCGTCAAGTACATGATCCTGCTGGTCGTCAGCGTTGGCGGTATCGCCCTGACCCTGATCATCGGCATGTATATCCTTCTCGAGGTTCTCGACTAACCTCCCCCCATCCGACATTTCAGAACGAACAGGTTCGCGCGCTTTTCGCTCCTATATTTAACGTATATTTTCTGTTGTATTCTTTCTATTGACGCCGCGAGTGTCGCGTTTAAACTGTAAAACTGTATTCAGGTGTGTTTACGGCGCGTAAGACCCTGACAATACCGAGTCCAAGGCAGGCTGCTCCGAGCCTGTCCGGCGCCCAGAAGAACGGCCCAGGTCGAAATTCCGGGTTCAGCCATCCCGGGCGTGTCCCCAAATACAATCCTCCTGCTCGGGATGGCTTTTTTTCCTTACTGGCCCTGCTCGACCTCACGCCTGGCGGCGATCAGGAATTCGACGTTTCCTTCGGGGCCCTTGATCGGGCTGGGCGTGATGCCCAGAACACGCCACCCTTCAAGACCGGAAAGCCAGCTTTCTATCTTTTCACAGACTTCCCTGTGCAGGTCGGGAT
>JAPHTL010000238.1 GCA_026193355.1 Rhodospirillales bacterium | reverse complement strand
GGCATCCCTTATGCCGCATGGATTGCCGAATCCATGGCGCTGCCCATGCTCTATGTCCGCAAAAAACCCAAGGGTTTTGGCCGCATGGCCCAGATCGAGGGCGACATGAAGGAAGGCAGCCGGGTGCTGCTGGTCGAGGACCTGGCGACCGACGGCGGCAGCAAGATCACCTTCGTCAACGCGCTTCGCGATGCCGGGGCGCAGGTCAGAGATTGCTTCGTTGTCTTTTTCTATGGCGTCTTTCCCGGTGCGTTAAAGGTCATGGACGACGCCGGGGTCCGCCTGCACTACCTCGCCAACTGGTGGGATGTTCTTGAGGTCGCCGAGGAAGGGAAATATTTCCCCGCCGAAACCATCGAAGGGGTGCGGGCCTTCCTGAACGATCCGATCGGCTGGTCGGTGGCCCATGGGGGACGTGGCGCGGACGGGTAACTCTGCCCCCTGCGGGTTATCCTTTATAGTCGATGCTCAATTATTTGTTATGAGATTCAACGCTCGACAGGTGTTGATTCATACATTCGGTTTCCTATATATCTGACTGGAATTATAATAATTCTTGATCGCTATAGGAAACATCATGAAAAATCTGAAATTCTCTACAGGCGGTCTGTTTGCCGCGGCCGTTGCCTTGGCTATTTCCCTGGCTTCGCCTGGCGCGCAGGCTCGCGATGACCGGGTATTCACCTACCCCAATGGCGATGCATTGCGCGGAAAAGAGGCGTTCATCGACAAGGGCTGTATCGTCTGCCATTCGGTGAACAACATCGGCGGCGAGATCGCGCCGCGGCTGGATACCCGCTTTACCCATCGCAACGCGACAAACTTCCTGGACTTCGCCGCGCGCATGTGGACCTACGCGCCTGCCATGATTGAGGCGCAACGGGCGACTATCGGTGGACAGATCGACCTGACCGGCCAGGAACTGGCCGACATCAGCGCTTTTGCCCTTGATGAAAAGGCGCAGAAGACTCTGGTCGATGACGACCTGACGCCAGAGGTGCGGAACCTGATCAAGGTCGCCAACGGCTACTGATCGCCGCAGTGCGCAACCGCCAGTTTCCCCCGGCGAATTGGCCGGGCGGAACAATTACATTTGGGCTCTGTTCTCCCTCCTGCCGGGTCTGGTACTCTTTCGATTGAAAACCTTACCGGAGAGTTTCATGCCCCTGCGATTCTTCTTCTTTTTCCTGTTTGTTGCGGTTCTTGGTCCATTCCCCCTGGCCGCAGAACAGGCGGAAAGGGCCGCACCGGAAACGGAAGGGCGGGAACTGGTCAAGCTCCCGCCTCCGATTCGGGATTACATGCTTGAGGCCATGCGCGACCACCTTGTCGCCCTGAACGAATTGCTGGACGCCCTGTCCCTTGGTGACTTCGAACAGGCCGGGATCGTCGCTGAATCACGCCTCGGCCTTCGTTCACCCGAAGGAGAGGACGCCGCCGATATCCGCAAACACCTGCCCCGGGCCATGATCGAAATGGACATGGCGCTGTATGAAGCATCGGGACGATTCGTCGAAATTGCGCAGGATGCGCGAAACCTGGACAGCGCCACCGCGCTGGACATGGTATTTGCAGGCCTTCGCGACATCACCGATGCCTGCGTCGCCTGCCATTCCGGTTATCGCCTGCGCTGAACAACCCGCTCCAATCATCCTCCACCGCTTATTCCCTACCCAACACAAAGACAGAGGAATCCCATGACCAAGACCCTTCTTCAGATGGCCGGGGCCGACATTCGCCCCCATTCCCTTGCCGATGCCGCCGTTCTGGTGATCGACGCGCAGTGCGAATATGTCACCGGCGGGGTTCCCCTGCCCGGCGTTGAAGCGGCGCTGGCGGAAGCGAAGCGGGTCGTCGAAGCGGCGCGCAAGGCGGGACGCCCCGTCATCCACATCATGCACAAGGGTCGTTCCGGCGGTCTGTTCGCCCCCGACGGGCCCGGCTTTCCCATTGCCGATGCGGTCGCGCCGCAGGATGGCGAAACCGTTCTTGAAAAAGCCCTTCCCAATTCATTCACCGGAACCGGACTGGCCGAAGTGATCAAGGACAAGGAAATCACGGGGCTGATCGTCTGCGGCTTCATGACGCATATGTGCGTCAGTTCCACGGTGCGCGCCGCCGTCGATCACGGCCTGTTCTGCACGGTGGTGGCGCAGGCCTGCGCCACGCGCGACCTTCCCGACGGAAAGGGTGGCGTTGTCGCGGCGGCCGATGTGCAGCGCGCCGAACTGGCGGCGCTGGGCGACCGTTTCGCCGCCATCGCCCAGACGGTTGACGATCTGG
>JAPHTL010000220.1 GCA_026193355.1 Rhodospirillales bacterium | reverse complement strand
TCTGTCGTGAATTCGAAAGCCGTGTGGCAGTAATAATCGAGTCCCCGCACCAGCCGGGGGTTTACCTTGAACGCAACGCCCGCCGCATCGAGGCCATTGCACAGAGTCCCGAAAAATTCCTGTGACTGCTGGTTGAGGCAATCCCCCAGCAACGGCGCATCGGCCACCACAGCCCTGTCCCCCTCGTCCTTGGAATCGAGGACGCGAAGCGGATTGCGTTCCAGCCGATCGCGGCTTTCATCGGACAGATGACCAATATGGTCGGAAAGATAGTCGACCAGTTGCGCGCGATAGGTCATGCGGCTTTCCGCATCGCCCAGGGTGTTCAGTTCCAGCGTCACCTTGTCGCGCAAGCCAAGCGTTTCAAGCAGCATCGCGCCCAGCAGGATCACCTCGATGTCGGCGGCGGGCGTCTCGACGCCGAGCAACTCCACGCCGACCTGATGGAACTGGCGCTGGCGGCCCTTCTGTGGGCGTTCATGGCGAAACATGGGGCCGCGATAGAACAGCTTGAGCGGCAGGTTCTGCTTCAATCCGTTGGAGATGAACGCGCGCGCCACACCAGCCGTCCCTTCGGGGCGCAGGGTCAGGGAATCACCACCCTTGTCGGTAAAGGTGTACATCTCCTTGGTGACGATATCCGACGTCTCGCCCAGCGTACGGGCGAAAACCTCGGTGAATTCGAATATCGGCAACGATATCTCACCGAAACCGAAGCGTTCCGCAACGGCGCGCGCCGTTTCTTCCACATGGCGGTGGCGGCGCATCTCGTCGGGCATGATATCGTGGGTGCCGCGAACCGGTTTCAGGTCTGCCATGGTTCCTGTTCTTCTTTCCTGATCTCTTTTTACTATGCGGCCGTCACGGCGTCGGTCGGTTGCTTCGCTTCGATCTCTGCGGCCTTATTTTCGACGAGGGTGACCAGATGATCAACCAGCGTTGCATCGTCAATGTTATGATCCGCAATGCCGTTCACGTAAACCTTGTGCGACCCGCCGCCCCCGCCGGTCACACCGATATCGCTTTCGCGCGCCTCGCCCGGCCCGTTGACGACGCAACCGATCACCGAAAGGGTCAACGGCGTTTCGATATGAGACAGCCGGTCCTCGAGAACGGCCACCGTGCGCACCACGTCAAAGCCCTGACGCGAACAGGACGGGCAGGCGATCACCCGCACCCCGCGGTGGCGCAGATCCAGCGACTTGAGAATATCGAAGCCGACCTTGACCTCCTCGACCGGGTCGGCGGAAAGAGACACGCGCAGCGTATCCCCGATTCCGTCAAGCAACAGCGCGCCGATGCCAATGGACGACGCCACGGTTCCCGTACGCAGACCGCCTGCCTCGGTAATCCCCAGATGCAGGGGATAATCGCAGGCCTCCGACAGTTGCCGGTAGGCGGCGATCGAGAGAAACACGTCGGACGCCTTTACGCTGATCTTGAATTCGGTGAAATCGTTGTCCTCAAGGATACGCGCATGGGCCAACGCGCTTTCCACCATCGCTTCGGGGCAGGGTTCGCCATATTTCTCAAGCAGATTTTTTTCCAGGCTCCCGGCATTGACACCTATCCTGATGGAGCAACCGTGATCTTTCGCCGCCTGCACCACCTCGCGCACCTTCGAAGCAGAGCCGATATTGCCCGGATTGATTCGCAGGCAGGCAGCGCCCGCCTCTGCGGCCTCGATCGCGCGACGGTAATGGAAGTGGATGTCTGCGACGATCGGCACGGACACCTGAGGGATGATTTTGGCCAGCGCAGCCGTCGCATCCTCGTCGGGGCATGAAATACGGACGATATCCGCCCCCGCGTCACTCAATGCGCGGACCTGCGCAACCGTTGCGGCGACGTCGGCGGATGGCGTGTTGGTCATCGACTGGACGCTGATCGGCGCATCGCCGCCGACAAGCACCGAACCCACCCGAACCTGCCGGGTCTGGCGTCGCTTGATATCGCGGTATGGGCGAAGGCTCATCGGCCGATCTCATTCTTCTTCGATGCGTGGCGGATCGCCGGGTTTATACCGCAAAACCGGGGTACATAGAAACGTTCGGTTTGCAGACAACCTCTGTCCGGGTGACCCCCGCCCGGACCCGCCCGACCGACCCTACACAAGATAAACCTATTCGATGACTGCTTTGCCCTGCTGAAGGCGCTCGGCATCGAGGGCGACACCGCGACGAACCGTACCGACCTCGCCAATGGCGGGGACTTCCTTGCCGTCGACAAGGATCTCCAGCGCCCCGGCATTGCCGGTGATCAGGGTCAGTTCCGCATTGCCGGGAACGGCATAGCTGTCCCCCGTACGGAGCAACCTTGTGGCCAGCATGTCTCCGGACTTTTCGTCGCGGATCTGGAACCAGCTGTCCATCCTGGCACGGATTGTAATACGCGACGGGGCCTCGGAAACCACAGGCGTTTTCGGCGCAACAGGCGCCACCTCAGCCTTGCTGGGCGCAGGGACGGGAAGCGCCGCCTGCTGCACGGTTTCCCCATCCTGATTCGACACGCCCGGCGCGGTGGCGAATTCCGCCGCCGCGGGCTTCGGCGGCGGTGCTCTTTCAGCCAGGGCGTCCGGGGCCGTCTTTTTGGGTTTCTCAACGGGCCGGGGCGTTTCAGCCGCACCATCGACCCGAGCCGTGGTCTCCGCAGGGGCAGCCTCCGCTTTGTCGACGGTGGCCGTTTGGGTTGAGGGCAGGGTCGGGGTCGGGGTAGTTACACCGGCCACCCGAGCGTCCCCCTCTTCAGATGAGGCCGGAGACACTGCCGCCTGTGGCGGCTCGCCCCGGGATGGCGCTTCTGGTTCGCTCGGTTGAAGCGCGGGAGATTCCCCGGTCTGCGCAACGGGCTCCGCCGCAACAGTTTCCTGAGCGGTTGATTCGGTCTGTTCGGTCTGTTCGGTCTGCTCGGTCTGGGCGTCCTTGCCTGTCCCTTCCGTGTTTTCTGCGGGCCGGGACACGTTTCCTGTCTCCGCATTGCCCGAAACCATGCCCGCCAGACGATCAGGCAACGATGGAACCTGATCGGCCGAATCCGTTCCGTTGCTCGAAAGAAAATACCAACCACCATAGACAACCAGCGCCAATACGGCGCTGATCAGCAGGATCGCTCCACCGGGTACGCTGCGCTCGGCAATCGGCACCGGGAATTCAAGCGCCGTCCTTTTGCCCAGATTGGCGTGTTCCTGTTTGAATCGCCTGACGACTTCCGCGCTGTCCAGTCCCAGATAATCGGAATAGGCGCGGACGAAGCCGACCGCATAAGTGGTTCCGGGCAGAACCTCATACCGACCGCCCTCGATTGCTTCCAGATAGACGTAGCGTATGCGAAGCGCCTGAGCGACATTCCTCAGGTCTTCATTGAGACGTTGACGAGTCGCACGCAACAGGGCGCCGACGCCTGTCCGCCCCTGTCCGGCATTCTCGCCACCACTTTCGGAAGTCTGCTGCAATTCTTCGCTCACGCCGCGGAAGCACCTCCGGCTCTGAAGAAAATACGATAAACCGCCCGACCGATTTCCCTGTAACGGCCTGCGA
>JAPHTL010000260.1 GCA_026193355.1 Rhodospirillales bacterium | reverse complement strand
GGCGATCGCTGTTTTGAGTGTCATGAGGGCGAGCAGGACAAGATGGGCGCCAAAATCGTTTCTGGCGAAAAGGCCGAGAAAACCCCCATTCCCGGTAAACGCGGGCACATCAAGGTCAACGTCAAGGCCGCCCACGATGACGCGAACCTTTACCTGCACTTCCAGTGGGAAGACGCCGCACATACGCCTGTCCCATTCGTCGATGGCGGCAAGATGGATCCGGACAACCAGATCAAGCTGGCCGTCATGTTCGACGACGGCAAGGTTGAGAAGGCCGACCATGCTGGCTGCTGGGCCACCTGCCATCACGATTCGCGTTACATGCCCGACCATCCGGCCGATCAGGACCCGATCAAGGCTGGGGTGACGAAATACCTGCTCGAAACCAAGACCGAGTGGGAAGTCGATACATCGCCCCGTGGCGCGTGGAACAAGAGCAAGCCAGAAGGCGACGTTCAGGCCCTTATGGCTGCCGGCCAGTTCATGGACCTGGTCCGCTACGACAGCGGTCATGGCGGGAAGACGGAGAGCGGCTTCGTTCTTGATCACCGTGTGATGGAAGGCGGACAACCCGCCAGCTTCACCGGCGGCCTCAAGGACGGGGTCTGGACTGTGACCATGACCAGGCCGCTCAAGGCTGAGAAACCCGGCTTCGTCAGTTTCGAACCTGGCCAGCTCTACACGATGGGCTTCGCCATCCACGATGACTTCACGACGGCACGGTTCCATCACGTTTCGCTGGAATACAAGCTTGGCCTCGATAACCCCGAGGCGGAAGTCAACGCAATCAAGCAGTAATATCTGAACCATAAACAACTGCGGGCCGTGGCGGCATCACCTCCACGGCCCTTTTTTTTGCCTTTCCACACCACGTTACTCTCCCCCCCTTGACGATCCGGAAAGCCCCACTACATGGATGGGTACGAATGACTGGCGCGTTCGACTGCGCTTGTCATTCAGGGCCAAAACACCTGAGGAGGGATAAATGCTTTCGATCACCCGTATCGCACTCGCCGCCACCGCGGTCGTCTTTCTGGGTGCTGTCAGCAGCCCGGCATCCGCCAACGAAGCGGAAGACAAGGCGACCTGCGCAGAGGCGGATGCACGTTACAAGGAACTTTTTGGCGATCAGAAACTGCCCCCCAACACGGTTGTCGTAACCACCTACAATTACCGTTTCTGTCCGCCATCCATCACGGTCAAAGCCGGAACTACGGTGCGCTGGATCAACGTGGACAAGCG
Source organism: Rhodospirillales bacterium (assembly GCA_026193355.1). Taxonomy (GTDB): domain Bacteria; phylum Pseudomonadota; class Alphaproteobacteria; order Rhodospirillales; family JAPHTL01; genus JAPHTL01. The sequence goes on along the minus strand of JAPHTL010000260.1, from coordinate 9,247 downwards.
CACAAGCCACAGCGTGTGGCTGAAAGAAGCCGGCAAGGAGGAATCAACCCGCTTCTTCCCCGAAGAAAGTTGGGAAATCATGTTCGACGAGCCGGGAAAGTACCCCTACCTGTGCGGTCCGCATTGGGATCAGGAAAAAATGATCGGAACGGTAACCGTCGAATAACCCCCAAAAAAAAGCCCCGCACATTGCGGGGCTTATGCCTTCACCGTTTAGTTACGCCAAACCCTTATTCGGCGGCCGTCCGCGCGGGCCGCTCCTGAATATCCACAGGCTCCCCATCGCCACAGAATCCCCGTAACTGCGCCACATCATCGATATTCACCTCGCGGCGCTTGCAAACGACACCAACTTCCCGCAGGCGGGCCATGGCGCGCGACAGGCTTTCGGGCTTCATCCCCACGTGACTTGCGATCAGGCTCTTGTCAAAGGGCAGGACAACCAGGGCCGGGCCTGCCTCTACCTCGGTCAGGGAGAGCAGGAAGGTTCCCAGCCTTTGGCCCGGGGATTTCAGCTTGAGGTCGGATATCTGCCGCATCAAACGGCGGTAACGGCGCGAAAGGGTCGCCAGCATACCGAAGGCCAGATCGCGGTTTTCCTCCAGTTCCCGCATGAAGGGATCGGCAGGAACCAGTATCAGGCGGGAACCTTCAATCGTCTCCGCGTTGACCGGGAAGCTGCGCGAGGCGAACATCGCAGCCTCGGCGAAGCTGCGGATGGGTTCAATGACCTCAACCACCCCCTGATCGCCGTTTTCCATGGCCGTGAACAGCTTCACCTTGCCTTCAAGAACCACGAAGAAGCGATCGGCTTCATCACCCTGGCTGAACAGAAGTGTGTTGCGGGGAACCCGTCGCACCGTCGCATGGCCCAGAAGTCGCTCAACGGCGCCATGCTCCAGCCCCTCGAACGTCTGGCAATTCTCCATGAGGAGCGCCATATCCTCCGGCGTTATCAGCTTTGCCGCTGATTGATCCATTTATCTTCCCCAGACAGCATCCACGCCTTGTCAAAAGCGCACCATCTTACTCAACAAAAGCAAAAAAACAAAAGCTCGCCCGAGCGGATCAGATAATTTCACCCTCTTCGCAGAATTCGCGCAAGCGCTCAACATCCGCGATGACAAGCTCCTCTCCACCGCCTCGCACCCCTATTTCGCGCAATTTTCCCAAGGCGCGCGACAGACTTTCCGGTTTCATTCCAAGGCGGTTGGCGAGCATCTTCTTGTCGTATGGCAAACGAACGACCGCCTCGCCTTCATTCACATTCGCCAGCCCGAGAAGAAAGCCGCCAAGCCGCTGTCCGGTCGTCTTGAGTTTGAAATCGCTGATCTGCTGAATCAGCATGTGGAGTTGCGCGGACATTCCCGCCAGCATTCCCCGGACGGCTGAGAAATCTTCGCTCAGGTGTTCTATGAACGGTTTCGCAGGAACGACGACCATGCGGGCATCTTCAATGACCTTGGCGCCCAGTGGAAAGGCGTCCCTGTCGAAAATTGCGGACAAGCCGAACGTTTCCCACGGCCCTGCAAAGTCGATGATGCTTTCACGCTCTCTGCCGCTGGATTCGACAAACAGCTCGACGCGCCCTTCCATAAGTATATAGAAGCGGTTTGCCGGATCTCCGGGCTGGAAAAGGGATGTTTCCCGAGGGTGGCGTTCAATCGTGGCGCCCACCAGAAGCGCTTCAAGAGCCTCCTGCGTCAGCCCCCTGAACATGGCAATACGGCTGATCGCAAAGGCAACCTCGCCACTGCTTCCCTCCCAGCCATCATCGGGCTTTTGCACCGCCATGCTCCCTACTCCCTCCCGAGTTGAGCCAAGACAAGATGGGGTCAAAAGGTTCTTGCGTCAATATCGAGAAGATTCTCAACAGGGATCAGAACATCCTGAATTTACCGAGTTCTTCCTTGAAGGTAATCACGAAGTTCTGCCCTTCGGCCAGATCAACGACGCCATCCTGGACATGATCGAAGCCCTCTGCGCGATGGCTGTTGCGGAGGCGGACCTGATAGTTATGCACACCCGCATGGTAAACAAGTCTCTTGTAGAAAATCGATGCGCCATCCTTGGAGAAACCCTTCGGATCCTGGGTCTCGCTGTAGATAATCTTGTCGTCGATCAGCAACTCAAGCGAAACCGGGACCCGTTCGCGCCCACAGGACATCGGGGCGCGCATGTTGGGCGCCAGCTTTTGCAATTCCTCGCGGGTACGCTTCCTGCAAGCTTCCTTCTTTTCTCCGGGTATTGAGATGCTGAGCTTGATGATGGCATTCCCCGGCTCAAGGTAGGTGTAGTTGGGACCCTGCGAGAAATAGCCGATGAACGCCATCATGAAGACGGCCATCACGAGTTGCCCGAAATAGCGACGGATACGGGTTACAGAATCGACTTCCTCCTCGATACCCCTGGGGAAATACTTGTCCGGATTTTTCGGATAAGTCATGACTGTTCCCTATTCGCCCGTTGCGCCGGTAACGGCAGTTTCATCGTCGACCGCCGGGCCGGACGCCTTCATGCCCTGAAGTTCCGCCTTGAACGCATCGATCTCCCTGGACAGGCGGGGGTTCTCAATCGACGCGGCCCAGCAGACGCGCATCTGATCCCGCTCGATGCGTGGCCGCAGGTATGGATCGCGATAGCCGGTCAGGCGTTCCTCGGTCCAGATCACGCCAAGCCTGTGGTAGCAATCACCGCTGCGACAACCGGTCAGCATGATGCCATCGATATCAAGGCGGTTGACGGCATAGTCGATGAAAGATGGCGGCATTTGCCCGATACAGGTGAATGTAACGGTCCCGACTTCCGGCGATTCAAGCGCCTTCAGGTCGACCCCGTGCTCACATCCGAAGACGAGGACTTTTGTCTCGCCGCTCAGGCGGCCTGCTTCTTCCGTCATACGCGTACGAAGATCGCTTAGGCGCAGATGCGGCAGATCGATACCCGTCACCAGATCCTCCGATCTGCGGAAGGGTGACGATGCCGGGCAGGATCCAACACAGATACCGCATCCGGTGCAGAAGTTCTCCTTGACGATCGCTTCTTCCTCGTACCGGCTTCCGTCCGTCCGCGGTTGCATCGTAACTGCGCCGAAGGGGCAGTCGACGAAACACCGTGTACATCCGTTACAATTCGGCAGATCAACAACGGCGGGGATATATTTTTCCTTCGGCACGATGAAAGGCACCATGGCGAGGGCGAAAGACGTGCCGACCGCAACGATCCAAAGGACCTCTCCGCCCCACATGTCATAGATCGGATAGCCGGCAAGATAGAACCAGTCGAGCCCAACGTTCATGACCACCTTGCCGAGGTCGGCGGGGCCGTGGCTTACGGCCGGAAAAACAAGGGACAAAACGATCAGAAATCCGAACGCGCCGAGCGCCACCTGACGCGGTGGATTGGTTTCCGCATGGGCCATGCGCATCAGATGTACCCACATGGTGAACAGCAGGAACAGCGGCACGAAGATGTGCATGAAGATCAGCAACGTAAAGAACCGGTCAGTAAGGCTGCCGTCGCGCAGGAAGTTGTTGGCGATGGGTTCGCTGAAAATACCGATCGCATCAAGCCATTCGAAGGAGGCGATGGCCAGATATTGGGCCAGTTCGTCCCAGACCAGCCAATAACCGGTGATGCCGGACGTTATCAGCAACCAGATCAGGGGAACGCCGGTGAACCATGCGAACCAGCGAACGCCGTGGTAACGGTCCATGCAGAATTCGCGCAAAAGATGGGCGACGGTGGTCAGGACCATCGCATCGGAGCCGTATCGATGCAGGCTTCGCATGATGCCGCCGAGATACCAGTTGTCGTGCGTCAGCCATTGGACCGAGTCATAGACCTCGGTCACGCCGGTATCGAAACCGCCAAGGAACAGATAGATGCCGCTGACCGAAACGACCCAGAAAAAGAACCAGGTCAGAGCCCCCAGATAGTAGAACGGGTTGTACTTCTGTCCGAAAATATAGTCGAAGAGACTCTCGACCCACAGGTAGGCGACGAGAAGAGTTCGTTTGAAAGCGTTTAGCAACTCTGTTCCCTCACGATCTACCGCGCGACAAAATCAAACCGGAAATGGCGTAAAACCAACGATACAAACTAGAAAAAACAAAAGGTTCGCGATATTAAAAACCTCTATAGGTCCGCAAGAAAATGGCGTCCTTGACCAGCATCAAGCGCCGCCTTTCTCCTCGTTCAGTCGATCCTGTTTCTTTCTGCGCCACACACGATAAAGGATCAGTCCAGGTATCCACATCAGACTGAATCCTGCCGCCATTCCAACGAAAATCGAATAGTCGAAGCGGTACTTTCCTGCGGCCGGGTCATAGGTGGTACAGAAAAAAAGCACCCGCTTGACCAACCCTTCCGTCGTGAAAATCGACTTTTTGGTGCCGTAGATGATGTCCTTGAGCGGCTCGATGATGTGGGGTGGGTCGAATTTCTCTCCATAGGCATGGCGGTAAACGACACCTTCCGCATCGATCACCGTAACCTTCGTCAGGTGATCAAACCCCTTCGGCGTCCGGTAGAACATGAACCCGAGGTCATCTGACAACTGTACGACGTCGAGAAGCCCTCCCGACAGAAAACGCCAGTTTCCGCCGCTTTCCCCCTGTCCTTCACGTTTTGCGAACTGGCGCATCGCTTCGGGGGTGTCAAACCCGGTGTCGAAGCCGATGGTCAATACGTTGAAAGTATCTTCGCCAAATGTCTCACGGGCGATATGGATGGCGTCGGCCATGCTGTGCGTGAGGGTTGGGCAATAGGAATAGCAACTTGTGTAGATGAAGTTGATGATGAGCGGCTTTCCCAGAAAGCTCGACAACGTCACGGTATTCCCCTCGTGATCGGCGAAACGACCGTCCCGGATGGTCCGCCCCAGAGACGCCTGACTGAAGGCAAGCGCTGCCTTCTCATCCATCGTCCTGGCCTCAGGGGGCCATGACTGAGGACTACGTGGCGAAGCCGCCTGAGCCGCGACAGCAAATCCCAGAACCAATATGGCAAAAGCTGAGAACAGGAAACGCCGAAAGAATTCGTGTGTGATTTTCATGGCGGGAAACATATTAGGATTGGCAACCTTATGTCACGCTTGCTTTCCGTCAAGCATCCCCAAAAAACATCACCGCCCCGCAAGGCGGGACGGTGATTTTGTCGTGGCAACTGTATTTTGAAAACGTGGAACCGACAGCGGGGAGGTATCGGGTGCTGTCGGCTCCCTGTGTTTTCGTTAGCTCAGCAGCCAGATTTCCGACAGGTACTTCCAGTTGACGAAGTAGTAGAGAACGAACGACGTCAGGAAGACCAATGCCAGCACGAAGGTTCCGGGAACCGCCAGACCGGCGCCATGACCGTGACCGGTCAGACCCTCGGCCGCATCCGAAGCAACCGGAACGGCGCCTTCCCTCTTCTTGCCGATCAGCAGGGTCAGGACCATCTGCAGGCAGAAGATCGCGCCGGCGATGGAAGCGATCACGGCGGAAACGCCGTTTGCCGCCATCAGCAGATGCGCCGCAGCCGGATAGTCATAGCTCAGCGGAGCATCGGCGAAGGTCATGTCCCAGTGACGACGGGACACGCCAAGCGTACCCGCACCCATCTGGAAGAGCGCAATGCCGGTAATGCCAAGGCCGAACAGCCACGGGAACCACTGGGCAAGTTTGGGCGCCCAGATTTCGCGACGGAACAGGACCGGCACCAGCCAGTAGCACAGCGCCATGAAGGCCAGCGTCGTACCACCCGCGACCGTGCCGTGGAAGTGGCCCGGCACGTAGATCGTGTTGTGCATGATCAGGTTCAGCTGCTCGGTGCCAAGAACGACGCCGGAGATACCGCCGACAAAACCGAAGATGATGATCGAGAGGAAGATGCCGACGAACGCGGGGTTGCCCCACGGCGCCTTTCTCAGCCACTCGAACAGGCCCTTCGTATAGCCCCTGCGACGCTGTGCAAGTTCAATGGAGCCAGGGACCGTCAGGCCGTGGACCATGGAACCGAACACCGCCAGATAGAAGGCGTAGGACGTGTTGAAGATCTTGTATTCCGCGCTCAGGCCCGGCTCCACCAGAAGATGGTGGGCGGAAGCGAGCTGAAGGAACAGGATGTAGAGCAGGAACGCCATGCGGCAGACCTTTTCCGAAATCGGCTTGGCGCCGAACACCACGGCTGCGCCGGCGTACCAGACGGCGACGTGGGCGGAAACGTTGATCTGCTGCGAGGAGTGACCCATGCCCCACCAGATGACCTTGTACATCAACGAATCGATGTGCGAGATGAGGCCGAGCGACCACAGGAGGGTCGGGATCAGGATCACCGCGCCCGAAGCGATGGTGTAAACGGCGATGATCGCCGCGACCATGGCGCCGAAGGTCACCAGCGGCAACGAGCCCTCATAGGTCTTCTCGCTCTTGGCGACCACGAGGGTGGCGAAGAACAGGAAGCAAACAATCAGGGCGCCCACCGCGAACAGCAACAAGGCGACGTAGAACAGCGGATCGGCCTTCATCGGGACGTAGGACGTGAACATAACGCTCGATTCGCCCTGCAAGATGACGACGTTGCCGAGCAGCGCGCCGACAAGCATCAGCCAGTAGGCGAACCAGCCCACCTTCGGCATCGGCAGCCGCGATTGCAGCAGTACGCTGGATGCGAAGTAAAGCAACGCCATCTCGAAGAAGATGATCCAGACAAGCAGGATGTCGACGCCATGCGCCGTCAGAGCCAGATAGAACCAGTCGGCGGGCAGAAGGTGCACCGTCGGCCAGCGGGTCAGAGCGACCATAAGACCGAAGAAACCGCCGATAAGAAGAAACACGATTGCCGTAACGGCGTTCCACTTGATCAACTTGTCAGCTTGCAAGTCGATCTTGAAACCCGTATCGGGGCAGACGCGATATTCGTGAGTCGCAGCCATTTTCTTGCCCCCTACTTCACGTAAATCTTGCCGAGCATCGTATGGTGTCCGATGCCGCAGAATTCGTTACACACGACGCCGAACTCTCCGCTCTCGGTCGGAGTCATGTTCAGCACCATCTCGTAGCCCGGGTGGACCTGAAGGTTGATGTTGGTCGGCTGTATCGAAAAGCCGTGCAACCAGTCAACGGAACTGAGGTGGAAGCGATACTGCTTCCCCTTCTCAAGCTCGAGAATCGGATACCATTCCCACAAACGGCCAAGCATGTAGATATCAGCGCCCGCCGGAGGCTTGACCACCGGAATGCCGGTGTCGCCTTCTTCGCGAATCTTGTATTTCTCAACGAAGGCTTCAACCTTTTCGGTGTAGGCGTCGGGCGAAATCTTGTAGGCCTCGGTAGACAGGTTCTGCTGACCGTAGATGTGCCAGTACGGCATCATCACGAACATGATAACCGCCCAAAGAAGGGCGATACCGATCCAGAGCGCCTCGGTCCTCTCGACCGGTTCGTTCCACCAAAGTCGATTTGCTGGAGGTGTAATAGCCATTGCCAGGCCCCCCTTACTGGGCGACGGGGATGGAGATAACTTCCATCACCCCCCAGACGGTGTACAGCACCGACGGTGCCGCAACGCCCAGGAACAAAAGAATAAATGGATTGTCCAGAATTTGCTGCATGAACGGCACGGGTTCATCCGCACCGCCACTTTTGCCGCTCTCCAATTCCGACATAAAGGTTTCCTCCCACTTTCATCCGCCGAGCCGCTACGGCCATATTGGCGGACCCCTATAAAACTAAGCCCCGACAGCGCAGAGCGCCTCGAAGCACACTTTGGAAAAAAGGGGGGTTCTGACCTGGGTCCCGGGCGGGACACCTTCCGAATCACCGCCAAATGCGGCTTCCCCCTAAATCCCTTACAACGTCAGCAGTGTGGCATTTCACACAATTTGACGCATTGGCCAAAGTCCCACTTTGCCACCGGACTCACCTTAACTTTCGTCAAGATAGAGCCCCCCATGCAGCATGTTACAGGCCAAAATCGCCCCGACGATAAACGCCACAACCGACGATAACAACGGTGTTTTTCACGAATTTGGCTTCCTCATCCGGGTCGCCTAGACCGGCGGCGTGATGAATGTCCGGAACAGGGCGAACACAGCCAGGGCCACCGCCATCATGATCGCAAAGAAAAACACACTTCGATAGGGCAGCCGATTGCCAAGGCCCTGCTCGATTCTGTCCAGAATTGCATCGGAGGCGATATAGACGAAAATTCCGGCGACGGTGAAATAGATGATTTCCATAGTTCAGGACCCTTCCCGAAATTCGTGTGCTGTCCATGTGGCGATGGTCAAAAGCAGAAAGGCGCCCGCCTGATGGGCGGAGGCCAGCGGAACCGGAACGACAAGAAGCAGGGTGGTGATGCCGAGGATAGCCTGAACGGAGACCATCAACATCAAGGCGTTGACCGATTGCCGGGTCCTTACGGCAAGATTCGCCTTGCGGGAACGAATCCAGAAAAGCAGGACTGCCAGGAACAGCAATTCGGCAAGAATCCGGTGCGAAAACTGAACCGTCGTTATGTTCTCGAAAAAATTGATCCAGAGCGGCGATTCCATGAACAGGCCATCGGGAATGAAATCCCCGTCCATGAGCGGAAAGGTGTTGTAGGTAAACCCGGCATCCAGCCCGGCGACAAATCCACCGGATATGGCGGTAACGAAGGTCCAGATGGCGATCACGACAGACCCGGTTCGCAATGTCCTGACGTGCCGTTCGGCCACCGGGTGGGTATTGGGGAAAAGCAGGCCCAGAGCCACCCAGAACATGTAGACATGAATGACCAGCGCCGCGCCGAAGTGGGCGGCCAGCCTGTACTGACTGACATCCGGGCGGTCGACCAGACCGCTTTTCACCATGTACCAGCCCAACAGCCCCTGGAAACCGCCAAGGACGAACATGACCACAAGCTTCGGCGCCATCTTGCGATCAACCCAGCCGCGCACGATGAAGAAAACCATCGGAACGAAGAAGATGATGCCGACCAGACGCCCAAGAACCCTGTGTGAGAACTCGAACCAGAAAATCGCCTTGAACTCGTCAAGCGACATCCCGTAGTTCAGTTTCTTGTATTCGGGGAACTGGCGGTATTTGTCAAAGAGGCTCATCCATTCGGCATCGCCGAGGGGAGGAATCCATCCGGTCAGCGGTTTCCATTCAACCATCGACAGGCCGGAATGCGTCAGGCGGGTAAGCCCCCCCAAAATCACCATCGCAAACACCATCGCGCAACAGGTCAGCAGCCATGAGGCGATGATCACCTGTCTCCG
>JAPHTL010000058.1 GCA_026193355.1 Rhodospirillales bacterium | reverse complement strand
GGGTTGGCGTCGCCGTCCGGATCATAGCGATAGATACGGAACGCCTTAACCTGTTTCGCCCCATCGGGCGCGGGGTATTCCTTGCCCTTTACGGGTTTCGAACCGGCGGGAAGGTTGAATTCGACCATTCTCCGGACTCCTTCCTCAATAGACCCGCTTCTTCGGCGGGATATAATCGATGTCGCTTGTCAGGGTGTAGGTGTGGACCGGACGATAGTTCAGGGTGACATCCCCCTTGTCGTCGAACCACGCCAGCGTGTGTTTCATCCAGGTCGCATCGTCACGATCCGGATAATCCTCATGCGCGTGCGCCCCGCGGCTTTCCTTGCGCGCTTCGGCGGAACGAATGGTCGCCTGGGCACAGGCCATCAGGTTTTCCAGTTCCAGCGCTTCCATCAGGTCCGAGTTCCAGATCATCGAACGATCCGTCAGCCCGATATCGGATTTCAGACTGCCGCGAACCGTATCGATCTTGGTGCAGCCTTCCTTGAGCGTCTTGTCCGTGCGGAACACGGCGGCGTCGACCTGCATGATCTTTTGCATCTCCAGCCGGATGTCCGCGGTCGAACGCGCCCCCTTGGCGTTACGCAACCGGTCGAGACGGTCGAGCGACTGGTCCGCCGAATCCTTTGGCAGCGACAGATGCGTCACGCCCGGTTTGATCAGTTCCTGCGCGCGCAACGCGGCAGCGCGACCGAACACGACGATATCAAGCAACGAATTGGTGCCAAGGCGGTTGGCCCCGTGCACGGAGGCCGAGGCGCATTCGCCGATGGCCATCAGGCCGGGACAGACCGCATCGGGATCGTCTGCGGTCGGGCGGAGGACCTCGCCGTGATAGTTGGTCGGGATACCGCCCATGTTGTAATGCACGGTTGGCAGAACCGGGATCGGGTCCTTCGAGGCATCGACGCCCGAGAAAATCTGCGCGGTCTCGGTGATGCCCGGCAGGCGTTCATGAAGGACCTCATGACCAAGATGTTCCAGGTGCAGGAAGATGTGGTCGTTGTCCTTGCCGACCCCGCGTCCTTCGCGGATTTCCATGGTCATGGCGCGGCTGACAACATCGCGCGACGCCAGATCCTTGGCGTTCGGCGCGTAGCGTTCCATGAAGCGTTCGCCCTGGGAATTGGTCAGGTAACCACCCTCACCACGCGCCCCTTCGGTGATCAGCATGCCCGCCCCATAGATGCCGGTCGGGTGGAACTGAACGAATTCGTGGTCCTGCAAGGGCAAGCCCGCGCGGGCCACCATGCCGTTGCCGTCGCCCGTGCACGTATGGGCCGAGGTACACGAGAAATAGGCCCGTCCGTAACCGCCGGTGGCCAGAACCACCGTATGGGCGCGGAAGCGGTGGATAGTGCCGTCGTCGAGGTTCCAGGCAATGACGCCACGACACGCACCATCATCATCCATGATCAGATCGGTGGCGAAGTATTCGACGAAGAACGATGCGTTGTGCTTCAGGCACTGCTGATAGAGCGTGTGCAGGATCGCATGGCCCGTGCGATCGGCCGCCGCGCAGGCGCGCTGCACGGGGGCCTCGCCGTAGTTGCGCATGTGCCCGCCGAAGGGCCGCTGATAGATCTTGCCCTCCTCCGTGCGCGAGAACGGAACGCCGAAGTGTTCCAGTTCGATAACGGCAGGAATGGCGTTGCGGCACATGTATTCGATGGCATCCTGATCGCCCAGCCAGTCAGACCCCTTTACGGTGTCGTACATGTGCCATTCCCAGCTGTCCTCGGCCATGTTGCCAAGTGCGGCCCCGATGCCGCCCTGTGCGGCCACCGTGTGGCTTCTGGTCGGGAACACCTTGGTGACACAGGCGGTCTTGAGCCCCGCGGCCGTCATACCCAGCGTCGCACGCAGTCCGGCGCCGCCGGCGCCGACAACCACGACGTCGTAGGTATGGTCGATGATCTTGTAGGCCTTTGTCATTAGGCTCAGCCTCCGAACGAAATGCGGACGATGGCGATAATGGTCGACGCGCCCATGACCAGCGAAATCACACGGGCGGCAACCAGCGCGATGTTCTTAATGGTTTCGTTATGGACGTAGTCCTCAATCACCACGGCAACGCCAAGCTGGGCATGCCAGAACAGGGCGGAGATGAACAGAATCATCATGGTCAGGTTGCCGTGCACACCCATCCACGCCTTCAGGCCCAGATAGTCCATGCCGATCAGTTCGACCACGGCGCCGACGAACCACAGGCTCAGCGGGATAAGCGCAACGGCGGTTGCGCGCTGCGCCCACCAGTGATGCACACCTTCCTTTGCCGAACCGAGGCCGCGCGCGCGCGCGAGTGGCGTTCTCATGTTCATGGCCGCCTCAACCTCCCGCCGCAAAGCCGGCGAACCAGACGAACGCCGTCATTGTCAAAGAAACAAACACAACCACCAGGCCGCTCATGCGAACCTGATGCAGTTCGAAACCCCATCCCATATCCCACAGCAGGTGCCGTACGCCGTTGCACAGGTGATAGAACAGCGCGAAGGTCCACCCCATCATCATCAAAACGCCGATCCACGATCCGATGAAGACCTGCGCAACCGCAAACGCATCCGGTCCGTAGGCCGCCGCCGTCAGCCAATAGGCCAGCAGAAGCGTCCCCGCCGCAAGGGCAAGGCCGGTCAGTCGATGGGTGATGGACAGGATGGACGTGATCTGCGGTCGATAGATCTGCAGATGCGGAGACAGGGGTCGCTTACCCGTCGTCATATTCGAAGCTCCCTTACCGAATGCCTGAAAGACATACGCTCCCCCCTAAGGGTTTCGTGTTTAGCCCCATGGGGGGCGCAAGTCAACGTTCGCGGTTGCGAAAAAGCCAGACGGTATCTGTACTACTTTTTCATGCTCCGATTCTAACACGGTATTTCCGGAAATCACGCATGCGGAAGGTTCATGACCGGCTGACAGCCTGTCAATCCGGCGCAAGCGCCGACCACCCCTACAACGGATTTTGTTTGTTAAATCAAGCAACGCAAAACACCCAACCCATTGATTCCAAACAAGTTGAATATTCACCTGTGCGTGAATATGTGGATAACTTGTGTGTGAACTGTGAGCATGTGGAAAATTTATACACAGAAAACTGCAAGTCACGCCAAATTTTTTATTGATGAATACCTCTTCTCTATTCACCATCACTACTGCACGCGGAAGCAGTGTTTCGATGGTTTCTTCAAGGAAGTTGGCCCCTCGGGGCTTGTGACCGAAAACGGAAATCATCGTCCGGAGGGGGAGCCGGATCACGAGAGGTTCTTCGGAACATCAAGGGAAACGTCCCCCGAAGGCAGGCAACCGGATACCGTCAGTGGTGACGGACGCATGGCGGCAACGTCATGGGAATGGATCCAGGACAGGAAACGGTTGTCGCGGAAAGCCTCGTCTTCAAACGGGGCGCGCCCTTTCCGCTGAGACTGGTAGTACCTCTCCCGAGGTTCGACCGGTCCAGCGGGCAACGCGGCGGCGATGACACCCTGGCGGCAACGCCATTGTCACACCGGCCCGAACGGACCGCATCGGCGCAGAAATGTGACGACGGCCCCAAGGGAACCGCAGCGGGGAGCAGGTGAACGGAATGATGGGGGCTTCGGCCGTCATCGGGAACCTCACCGACCGACGCAACGGCGGCTTAGGCCGAGGTTGGTTCGGATGCCCCGAAGGACACGTCAAGGGAGAAGGTGCGTTCTTCCGATACGGTTGCCCGTAGTCACCTGCGGGTTTTCCGGAAGGAAGGGCGGGATCCAGGCCAACGAACCGCAAAGCTCCCCTCCGCGGGGACGTGGAACGGAAATCGGGCCAGGAGACGGGTGAACCGCAAACGGAGGTTCGCGACGGTATGTTTCGG
>JAPHTL010000055.1 GCA_026193355.1 Rhodospirillales bacterium | reverse complement strand
TTGGTGAGATCGAGGCCAAGGGTCGAAATACCCACCAGCGCCGCAATGACGACACCAAGATAGCCGACAGCCGTCTTCAGGGCGGCCCGAACACCTTTATCCCTGGTGAGGTTGGGAAGGATGTGACGTTCCAGGGCCTTCTGCACAAGCCGCGTTACAAGAACGACAAACGAGAACAGAAAAATACCGAGCAGGATGTCTATAAGCGAAAAGGTGTAGGAGCCGATCTGGACACCACGGAGCAGCTTGGCGACAGAAGCCGCCGTTTCATCGGCGCCCAGCCCCAGGACAGGCAGCAAGGCAATGCCGGCCACGACAAGAAGCGCAAAATCGACAAGGACATGCAGCCAGAATTGCAGACGGGTGCTGTCTTCGTTACCAAGCGCGAGGGTGTCTCTAACCTTGCGCCCCATCGGGCTGTCTACATTGAGTGCGGCGGCGAGGCTTTCTCGGCCAACACTCCTGAGCAGCACCAGGCCGCCCACCAGAAGGGGCATAAACACCACAACCTTGGTCAGGAAAATGGCAAATATCGGATATCCGACCAACGCGGAAAACGGCAACAGAACCAAAACCAGCAAGAGAATTGCACGAAGGCGTGGGTACATCGCCTTCCTTCGCCCCTCATGCAGCTTTCCATCCGGGGATTCGGAAGCCTCCCACAGGCGCCGCCCCAGTAACGGCGCAAGGATGGGAACCAGAAACAGCGTGAAAACAAGAGCCGTGACACTTTCCAGTTCCGCCGAAGGTGTCGCCCATGAGGTGGCGCGATGAATACCGTCTATTACAAGGAAAACGACAAGGGCGAGCTTGAGACGAATAACGAGACGACGCGTGGCTTCCTCGCCAAACCCAAGCAAACGCCATTCCGGCTGGCGGGGGGTGAACGCAGCATTGACCAACGCATAACCGAGGAAAAGCAAAACAAGGTTTCTGGCCGCCGCCTGAACCACGGAATCCATCGTCCCGGCGGCCTCAAGGTCCATGCTGCCGAGCAAAAGAACAAACAGGACGGGGCCAAGCGCCCTTCCGCCCCCTTCCGCGATACCAGCCTGCAACCTGCGGGCATAACTCGGCCCGACGGTTTCGGAAGACCGCCCATAGCGTTTGCGAAGGAATGCCCCCAGGGGCCACCCGGCTATGCCTGCCAACAAGGCGAGAAGAAAAGTCCGAACAACCGTGTCCCAATGCTCAGGGCTGGACGTAACCGAAGACCACCACTTGGCGGGGGCGGAGATGAAGGATGTCTGGAAAACCTTGACGGCCTCTGGAACCGCGACAACCCATGCCTTGTAATTCAGGGGGGAAACCGTTCTTTCGAACAAGGCGTCCTTCAGGCGATCACGAGAGAGTCGCCCTATGCTGGACGACAACTGTTCCGCTTTCGCCAGCACAAGGCCAGCCTGCTTTGCCTGCCCTTCGCGCATCGCCAGTTCGTCGGACAGGGACTGCCGCTGTTTCCTGATGGCTCCAGGCTCAGGCTCCGCACCCTCAGCAGGTTTCGGGCCAAGAGATTCCAGAAGGGTTCTGACCTGCCGGGCCTCCTTGGTGGCGACATCCCTTTCACCGGCAGCGGAATCTGCAATTTTCTGGAGCGTCGAACGCAGTTCGCCTTCCTCCAGGCTGCCGGTTCGGCCGCTCTTTACGCGGGCTTCAATCTTGTCCAGATCGTTCTCCCACGCGCGGAACTGCCTGTCGAACCCTTCGGCGCGAACGGAAGCACCCGCAAAACATGCGGACATGACGACGACGAGCAAAAACAGCCCGGTGTTCCTTATTGTCGCCTTCGCAAGCATCCCGGCCGTTAACCCCAACTGCATGTATATGCCTTGCCGCCAATGATAGCTGATCGGATCACCACAGCATGACATGTTTCGACCACCATCCTTACTTTTGGCGCCTTGCCACAGCAAGACACGAATCCGCGACGCGGATTATCAGGGATACCGCTCAAAACAGGAAAGGATGAATGGCCCTGGTGGGTAAGGCGGGACCTACAGTCAGAAGCGCATCCAGGGGAATGGCCCGGAACCGGCGCCAGCGCCTTTGGTGCCCAACCCGGCCATTTTCCAGGACATGATGCCCCCGGCCAGATGATAGACGTCGCTGGCGGAGGGAACGGCGGCGCTGAGGTGCATGCCATATGTTCCGGTGCGCGCGCCTGTGGCGCAATGATAGACGACGATCTTTTCCCCATGCGCCGGAAGGCTGTCTGGCATGAAACGCGAAAGCGGCATGTGATGGGCTTCGGGAATATGCTCCTGCGCATGCTCGTGGGGCTCACGAACGTCAACCAGTATCGCTGAACCTTCCGCAATCCACTGCTGCAGGGTACGGGGATCGATTTCCTTGATGCTCATTTGGACACTCTCCAGACCGCGTCGCAATTCCCTCGACGATAAATTCATCAGTCGAGAACGTTTATAAATTAGTGATTTCTAATATAAATTCAAGAGGGAAATTCAAAGGCCCCGAAAAGGGATCAAACCGCCACGTCGAACCAGGGTGGGCAAGCGTAACGCCGCGTAATTTCCTCGCCGGGCAAAATGTCCCGTGAAGCCCGCAGAACGATGATCCAGCCGATCCCCTTGTCCATGACAAAGGATGTTTCCGCCGTTGGCGTTTCCGCGTGGTTGCAAAGGCTGGCAAGCCCGAGAACGAGCAACCCCTTGCTCTCGTCAACGGGATGGCAGAAGTAATGGTCGCCCGCAGGTGTCCGTTCAATCGCCGCGCAGGCCGCCTCATCAAGCTCCAGCGTACAGTTAGCATCGATGACTTCGCCCAGAGCTATGTTCGCAACGGCGAAAACGCCCCGCCCTTTCGATTCCGTGGCCATCGGACGGATGCGAAGTTCACGCGGGCCATGAAATTCAGAGGGAAGAGTCACTGGAGACTTCCTTGACATAAATGACCTTCCCATCGCCGACACGATAGAAATCTACGAGGTCGGCGGCGCGGGTGAAGCCCATGCGTTCGTAAAAGGCGCGGGTTGGCGTGTAGGCGTCGGAAGAGGACGTGTCTGCATACATCAGGCGCCCCTTGCGCTGGCGGATGGCTGTTTCAGTGCGCGCCATCAGACGCCGGCCAAGCCCGTGCTTTTGCAGATCTGGGTGAACGGCGATCCAGTACAGATCGTAACTGGTATCCGTTCCGGGGATCAGCCCATAGCAGGCATAACCGGCAAGCTGCCCCTGCTCCTCCGCCACGATGAACTCGTAGCCTGAGGCGCGGCCCTTTTCGATCCGTTCCGCGACAAGTTCGCCGGCGATAGCAGTTTCCTCGGCCGTGAACATACCCGTCGCCGAAACAAGACGCCTGATACGCTCGACATCCTCGCCGCGCACCGCTTCACGCCACGACATGCCCGAAGACCGCCCCGACCGACCGGGAGATCGATAAATTGATCGGGGGGCCGCCTCGACACTCCCTGCAAGCCCGGTGAAAAAATTGCGCGCATTGGAACCCAGGGTGCGAACCCGGTATCCGCCCTCCTGAACAACCAGGATCGGATAGCCACATTCGCCGATCATCTGGCCGATCCTGCGGAAATCAGCCGCCATGTTCGACCAGGTCCCCGTCGGGTCGCCGCGTCCCGTATCAAGGCCAAGAGACACGACAAGGAATGCAGGCTTGTGGCGTGCGACGCGCTTCAGCGCGGTTGTCAGCGCTTCTCGGTACTGTTCCGGCGTGATGGTTTCCGGAAGCGGAATATTCATGTTGAACCCCGCCCCGTCGCCGCGCCCCGTTTCGTCCTTGAACCCGCTGAAATAGGGATAGGCGAAGGACGGGTGGCCATGAATGGAAACCGTCAGAACGTCATCGCGCTTGTAGAAAATATCCTGCTGACCGTTGCCATGATGGTAATCGATGTCCAGCATCGCCACCCGGCCGAACCGGGAGAGATAGTTGGCGGCGATCGCCCCATTGTTGAAGTAGCAGAATCCGCCAAAGGCATTCTTCTCCGCATGGTGGCCGGGCGGACGAACGAGCGCATAGGCCAGGGGCGCGCCCTGAAGAACATGATCGGCGGCGGTAAGCGCGCAATCGACGGCCTGACGCGCGGCGGGCCAGACGTTTCGGTTTAGCGGCGTGAACGTATCGATACACCAGTACCCGGCCAGAACGGACTTTTCCTTCGGCTTGCGCTGCGGATTGCGAATGGGAAAAACGTAGGGATAAACCGACTTCTTGACCGGCGCTTCCGCACAGGCCGAACGGATGTAGTTGAACAGCCCCGGGTTATGTACTTCGACGATATAGCGATCGGGGAACTTGCGGGACGGAATCCTGTGGAAGATTCCCGACTTGTCGATTTCACGCAGAATTGCCGACATGCGAACCGGGGCCTCGACGTATCCGCGGTCATGGCCGATATGGTGAATATCATGAA
Organism: Rhodospirillales bacterium; assembly: GCA_026193355.1. GTDB lineage: Bacteria > Pseudomonadota > Alphaproteobacteria > Rhodospirillales > JAPHTL01 > JAPHTL01. The sequence continues at coordinate 2,220 of JAPHTL010000055.1, read as the reverse complement.
GGTCGTTGACGACAAGCGGCACTCTGCCCTTGAGCGGTGGAAGGGCCGCCACCGATTCCGACGCCGCAGCCTTGACGTAACGCGGCGGGCGAAGCCCGAAGCCAACGGGTTTGACCGAATCGACGACGCGCCGGATGTACTCAGGCGGACAGAGATGTCCGTATTTTCGCTCCAGAATCGCCCTGACGATCTTGCGAAGCGCCGATGCATCGGGCAGGCCGTGCGCACCAAGGCCATCGAATACGAGGAACGGCATGTCGGTATCGCCCTCGCTGATGGGCAGGTCATAGCCGGTCCCAACGATGGGGAACGCGCCGTATCGTTCGTAGAACTTCAGGCGCGCGGCATTTTGCTTCCTCGTTTCCGGGTCCGGGCTTGATTCGGGATCATCCGGCAGGCATTCGAAATAAAGCCCCCTTGAACCGATCGCGGCCGCCTCTTCCCGAATGCGGTCATAAAGCGCCCCGCCGACGCCGGACCCTCGACGCGCATCGGGGGCTGTCGTGATGATTTCAAGATATGAGAACATCAGATCGGGGTCGTACAGCAGAACGGCCACGGCGCGGATGTTTCCATGCCCGGATTCGGCAACGAAAAGCTGCGCGACGAACTGATGAAGAAACGGATTGTCCAACTGACTAGGCAGCTTGTCTATTTCTTCGGCGGAAATGCCGGGAAACTGACGGCGAATAATTCCCTGGGCCTCCTCTACGGCGGTCCGGTTGGCGATCGAACGCGCATCGGTGATCTTGCGTATACGCAGCATTTCAAACCGCCAGACGTTTTCGGCAAAGCGCCGTTTCGAGAAGATGGCCGATCAGGTTGTCGTAAGTAAAACCGGCGCGTTTCGCTGCCGCCGGGAATCCGGCATCGGGCGTAAGACACGGGTTCAGGTTGATTTCCAGTATCCACGGACGACCGTCCGCACCGACCCGAAAATCGACTCGCGCATATCCGCGAAGTCCAAACAGGTTCCATGTCAATTCACTGAGCTTCCGAAGACTCTCAAGCAGGCCGTCATCGCTTCCCGGGAAATCGAAGCGACGGGGCGTGTTGTCGAAGGCATGGCTGCCCTCGATCCATTTCGCCTCGTAATCGACGATCCTTGGGCGGTCCGGGGTGAAACCAACAAAATCGATCTCGGCCGGCGGCAGGACAACGGGACCGGAAACGCCCTCGATCACCGAGATATTGAACTCCCGCCCCTCAATGTAGCTTTCCGCAAAAAAGGCCCCGCCAAAACGTGACGTGCGCGCCTGAATTTCGCTGGCGGCATCAGGCGCGTTGACAACCGATTTCGCGTCGATGCCAAAGGATGCATGTTCGATCAGGGATTTCACGATCACCCGGTCGCTGGCCAGGAACCCGGCGCCATCAAAGGACCAGGACGGCGTCGGCAATCCTGCCGAGACCAAAATCCTCTTGGTGGCTACCTTGGAAAGCGTTACGCGCCATGCTTCCGCATCGGCGCCCGTGTATCGCAGGCCGTAATGCTCCAGCAAGGACGGGGGAATATGCGCCAGCGCGGCATTGCCATCCACGGCCTCGACCAGATTGAAAACGCAGGCAGGATTCCGCGCCGCCAGCGAGGCGACCGAGGAAAAGTCCAATCCGACGTGGATCAGTTCACTTTGATGGCCAAGTCGGAGGAGAGCGTCACGGATCGCCTGGGCGGCGATAACCGTATCGGCCTCGTCCGGCCTGTCCCCAACTGCGCCATGCAGCACGGGGACAAAGGACGATCTAGGCATTTGCCAATTGCTCTCTGAATCCGGTTCCGGCGTCGCCCGTCAGGCCTTGACGGACACGGGCGGCCGTGACGATTTCGCCGATCAGTTCGTCATACGTCATCCCGGCCTTTTCCGACAGCATCGGCAGGTCGGAGTGCGTCGGATGCAGACCGGCAATCGTGTTAACTTCAAGAAAATGCGGGACGCCGTGCTCGTCGGAACGAAAGTCGAGGCGCGACGCATCACGACAGCCAAGCACATGATAAGCCTTCAGCGCGAAGGCCCCGGCAAGACGCGCCTCACTATCGTCGGCCAGTTGATAGATCACCCGCGATTCGCAAAGTTCCTTGTTCTCGTAGGAATAGACGCCTTGCTCCGCATTTTCGCGCAGGATGATTTCCATGCAGCCGACGATGCGCGCATCAACGCCATTGCCGACGATGCCCACTGTGAATTCACGGCCCGACAGATAGGATTCGGCAAGAACGGG
>JAPHTL010000342.1 GCA_026193355.1 Rhodospirillales bacterium | reverse complement strand
CCCGGCGGACCCGGCCTGTTGCTGCGCGTGCAGGCGGCCTTTCTTGTCTTTGCCTTTCCCGTACCGCTTGTCCTGTTGCTTCTGGGGTGGGGCGCAGACAGCGCGATGCTTTACGTCGCCGCTTTCGCCATCCAGTACGCGGGCCTGATCGCCGAGCGTTGGGCCTTCTTCGCCGAAGCCCGGCACCCCCAGAACCTCTACTACCAGCGGGCCGCCTGAATACCCCTACGTCAGGTCCGTGCAAAAACAAACGTATGGGCCGGGTCAAGGCTGACGGCGGCGGGGCAATCGCCGGAATGGCGAAACCCGCCCTGCACATGGGCGACGAATTCATGCCCGTCGTCACTGCCGCGTGACCTAAGACGAAGCTGGCTTCGACGGCCCAGCAGGCGGGCTTCTGCCACCTCGACCGGTGCGCCACTTTCGGCGAAACCGATGCCCTCCGGACGAACCAGAATTTCGACATCGGCCCCGTCGGCGAACCCCTTCGCCGAAACCGTCCCAAGCGGTGTTTTCACCTGTTCGGCCTTTACTGTTCCCGTCATGCGGTTGAGCTTTCCAAACAGGCTGGCTACATAGCTGTTCGCCGGCGAGAAATAGATTTCTTCCGGCGTTCCCGCCTGCACGATCCGTCCTTCCCCATCCATGACCTTGATCCGGTCCGCCATAGCCATCGCTTCTTCCGGATCGTGTGTGACCAGAAGGGTCGCCGGGCCACTTTCCTTGAGGATGGCGACCGTTTCCTCCCTCACCTGCGCGCGCAGGGTGGTGTCGAGATCGGAGAATGGTTCATCCAGAAGCATCACGCGGGGCCTCGGCGCCAGTGCGCGGGCCAACGCGACGCGCTGCTGCTGCCCGCCCGAAAGGGTATGGGCATAGGCGTTGGCGAAATCGGCCATCCCGACACGATCAAGCATGGCCATGGCCCGTCTTTGCGCCTCATCGGCCTTGAGCCCTTCCAGACCGAACATCACATTGTCGAGAATGGAAAGGTGCGGAAAAAGGGCGAAGTCCTGAAACATCAGGCCGACGCCGCGTTTCTCGGGCGGAACATTCACGCCCGGCGCCGCAACCGTATCCGCGCCAATGGTGATTCGCCCGACCTGTAGCCCTTCAAGCCCCGCGGCCAGGCGCAGCAAGGTGGTTTTCCCGCAGCCCGACGGGCCCAGCAGACAGACAAGTTCGCCCGGCTTGACGGTCAGCGAAACATCGCAAAGTGTTCGCTTGTCGCCAAAGGTGTGGGTGACATGTTCAACCGCAAGGCCCTTCATTGCCGTTTCTCCTTGTAGGATTCCCCCGGGCGAGAGCGCGCAATCGCCCGGCTGAGCAAAATAACCGGAAGAATTCCGGTGGCCACGATCGACAAGGCTGCAGGTGCGGCCTGCGCCAGCATTTCATCGGATGCGTACTGGTGGGCCAGCGTCGCCAGCGTTTGAAACCCGAAGGGCCGAAGAATCATGGTCATCGGCAATTCCTTCATGCAATCAACAAACACCAGAACCGCCGCGGTCAGAAGACTGCCCCGCAACAGCGGAAGGTGAACCCGGCGCAGGACGCCGCCCGCCCCCTGTCCGAGTGTACGCGCGGCGTCATCCATGCTCGGCGTGATCTTGGCAAGACCGGCATCGACCGTTCCGTTCGCAAGAGCGAGAAACCGCACCATATACCCGTACGCCAGCGCGAAAAGGGTGCCGCTGATGATCAGGCCAACAGTTACTCCGCTCATGCTTTCGATGACGTTCGCCAACGTCCGGTCGAAGGCGGCAAGCGGCACGATCACACCCACGGCAAGCACCGCACCCGGCACCGCGTATCCCAAACCCGACATTCGGGTCGCCGCCCGGACCAACGGCGTAGGATGCAACCGGTTTCCATAAGCCAGAACGGTCCCCACCATCACGGCCAGAATTGCGGCGAATGCGGACAGGCCGAAGCTGCTTAACGCCCGCATATGAAAGGCCGGATCAACCACCACTTCCAGATGGGACGCTGCATTGACCAGAAGAACCAGCGCCGGAACAACAAAACCGAGGACCAGGGGTATCGCACAGGCTGCAAAAGCCAACGTCCCACGCGACCCTTTCAGCCTGTAGCGTGGCAGCGGTCGGTATTTCCCCGTCGTGTGGTGGAAGCGACGTTGCTTTCGCGCTGCACGTTCCAACCCCAGAAGAACGACGACAAAAACAAGAAGGACCGAAGCAAGCTGCGCCGCGCCGGTCACGCTGTTCATGTTCAGCCAGACATCATAGATACCCAGGGTGAAGGTCTGCACCGCAAAGAAATCGACGGTGCCGAAATCGTTCAGTGTTTCCATCAGGACAAGCGAGACACCGACCACGATGGCGGGACGGGCCAAAGGCAACGCGATGGAATAGAATCCACGCCATGGACCCCGGCCAAGGGTGCGGCCGACTTCCAGCACGCAGGCGGACTGTTCCAGGAAAGCCGCGCGGGCCAGCAGGTAGACATAGGGATAGAGAACAAGGGTCATGACGGTGATCGCGCCGCCCAGCGAACGGATTTCAGGAAACCAGTAATCCCGACGCGTGGACCATCCGAAAGCATCCCGCAACATTCCCTGAACGGGTCCCGCAAATTCCAGAATGTCCGTATAGACATAGGCGACGACATAGGCGGGAACGGCAAGCGGCAGCAGCAATGCCCACTCGAAGATGCGCCGGCCCGTGAAATCGCACATGCTGGAAAGCCAGGCCGTTCCGACACCGATAAGCAGGGTTCCCACGCCAACGCCAATCATCAGCGCCAGCGTCGTTCGCACATATCGTGGCAGCACCGTTGACGACAGATGCGCCCAGATGTCCCCACCCGAACCGATGGCAAGGTACAGGACGACAAACACAGGCGCCGCCGCAACCATTGCAATGGTCACGGTGGCCACACTCCACCTGTCCGGAAAACGAAGGAAGCGGGGCAACATGCGCCCCGCTACACTTCTTTCCTGTCCCTGGCCGCTGTTCAGTTTCGCGGCCATTCCATCAGACATCGATTCTGGTTCCACCTAGTTATCGAAGTTGACGCGATCGACCATGCGGGACGCCTCGGCGCGATGCGCGGCGATCTCGGACATGGGTGTCGTGTCGGCTTTGTATTCACCCCAGGAAGCGACCATCGGATGAAGCGCCACACCGGGTTTGACGGGATATTCGAAGTTGTTCTCGGCATAAATCTTCTGCGCTGAATCACTGGTTAGAAATTCAAGGAAGCGTATCGCGGCATCCCTGTTTTCCCTTGCATGCGTCAACGCACCGCCACTGACGTTTACATGCGTTCCAGAACCATCCTGGTCGGGAAATACGATCCGAACCGAATTCGCCCATTCAATCTGTTCCGGGTTTTTCTCGTTGGTTGCCATTTTTCCCATGTAATAGGTGTTGCCAATAGATACATCGCATTCGCCTTCATGGATCGCCTTTACCTGCGCGCGATCGTTTCCCTGCGGACGACGGGCCAGGTTATCCTTCACGCCACGAAGCCAGCTTTCCGTTTT
>JAPHTL010000288.1 GCA_026193355.1 Rhodospirillales bacterium | reverse complement strand
GAGCCGGTCATCGCCCGAACTTCGGATTCAAGGTCGGTGATCCGCACATTCAGGCGCGCCGCAGCGGGACCTGTCGCCTCGGTTGCGGATAGCGCCGGTGCAGTTGCAGGCTGCGCCACAGCAGCGGTTGATTGGCCAGACGCGCCCCCGCGATAGACATTGCGGCTAAGGGTTTCGATATCGCGTTCAAGCCGGTCGATCCGGTCCAGCAGCGGTCGTATTTCAGCGGTCTGCGCCCATGAAGGTCCGGCCATAACGGTCAACATCATGGCAAAAACAGCAAAAGCCCCCAAACCGGCCGGCCCTGCCGTCCGCTTGCCCTTTCGGTCATACGCCATAAAAAAACCTCACCCGGAACGAATTTGACTGGTACTGCGCAAAAACAATCGCCTGCATATTAGGCAAAATTAAGGCGCCTGCCCATCCCCGGCAATCGGGTAGGGCAGACGCCTTAAATGTAGGCCTTGTCAGATCCGTTTAGCGGACGACTGTCACACCACGACGGTTCTGGGTCCAGGCGGCATCGTTATGACCGAGTGCAACCGGACGTTCCTTGCCGTAGGAGATCGTGGTGACCCGGTTGGCGGAAACGCCGAGGGCAACCAGATAATCCTTCACGGAGTTCGCACGACGCTCGCCAAGGGCAAGGTTGTACTCACGAGTTCCACGCTCATCGCAGTGACCCTCGACAACGATCTGTACGCCCGGGTGCTTTTTCAGCCACGCAGCCTGCGCCTGCAGGGTTTTCTGCATGTCGGACTTCAGGTTGTACTTGTCGAAGTCGAAGAAAACGCGATCACCGACATTGACGACGAGATCCTGCTGGGTGCCGGCCTGCGGACCGAGCTGGGCGGCTGTCGCTGCGCCGGTCCCTGTTGCCGCACCCTTGTCTTCCGGAGCCGATTCGCACGCAGCAAGCAGCGCAACGGCGGCCATGACACTGAGAACCTTAAGCTTCATCTAAATCTCCCCTTGCCGGATTTGTCGAACTCACCGAACATCACGGCATTCATAATACTGCGTGACCAACCGCTTTTAGTGTAAAACGCATTTAATTGCGCATAGCACTTTCCCGACAGTTGACGCATACACAACCATCAGGCCATCAACGCGTTGGTCTTGACATGTGATTATATTCACGATTCGTCATGGAATCAAGGGGGACCACGCAGGATCGGAGGCATCTTTCGGTGTTACAACAACCCTTTCGTTGTAACCGGTCAAATCGATCGAATAGACCTTCGACACAATTCCCCCCTCTTCACTGACGGGTTTTTCCTTGAAGTACATCAAAACGCGGCCATTTGGCGACCAGGTTGGGCCTTCGGCGTGGAAAGCCTCGGTCAGCAAACGTTCGCCGCTGCCATCGGGCTTCATGACGCCGATATAGAACTTTCCCCTGAGCATCTTGGTGAACGCGATCAGATCGCCACGCGGGGACCAGACCGGTGTCGCATAGCGGCCATCGCCGAAACTGATGCGCTGCACGTTTCCACCATCTGAGTCCATCACATAAAGCTGCTGGGTGCCGCCACGGTCCGAGTTGAAGACGATCCGCCGTCCGTCCGGCGCATAGCAAGGTGACGTATCGATGGAGGAATGGTCGGTCAGACGACGAATCGCCCTTGTCCGAAGGTCCATCGAATAGATTTCCGAATTACCGTCCTTCGCCATGCTCATGACGACGCCCTTGCCGTCAGGCGTGAAACGCGGCGCGAAAGTCATGCCCGGAAAATCGCCGAGAAGTTCCTGCCTTCCCGTGTCGATATTGAAGATATAGACCCTCGGAACATTCTTGTAATAGGACATGTAGGTGATTTCCTGCAGGGTCGGCGAGAAACGCGGCGTCAGCACAAGCGCGCTCCCATCCGTCAGGAAACGGTGGTTGTGCCCATCCTGGTCCATGATCGCCAGACGCTTGATCCGGTTGTTCTGTGGGCCAGCTTCGGCGATATAGACGATCCGGGTGTCGAAATAACCCGATTCACCGGTGATCCGCTGATAGATGGAATCGGCGATGATATGAGCCACGCGACGCCAGTTTCCGGGAATCGTATAATAGGCGAGCCCCACCATCTGCTGCTCGGCGAAGACATCCCAAAGGCGGAATTCAACCCGCAGACGCCCGTCCTCCACCATCTGGACGCGCCCCTGAACAAGGGCCTGCGCGTTGATCACCCGCCAGTCGCCGAAGCGGGGCAGCGTATTGAGGGATTCTGCGCTCTGGATGAAGGCCCTGCGGTCGACGGGGCGGAAAAGACCGGAACGCTCCAGATCCGCCGCGATCACTGCGGCAATGTCGTTTCCGTACTGGCGTTCGCCCGTTGTCGAACCAGAAAAGTCTGTGACGGCGATGGGAACAGGCTCCACCACGCCGCGGGTGATGTCGATCCGCAACTCCGCCCGAACCGGAAAGACGACGGCAAAGGCAGCAAACAACGCTGCAATCAATGTAACCGCTTTGGTTGATAACCGCTTCATGTTCAGAACATCTCCCGCGGGTTGAAGTGCAGGGTCATGGTTTTCCATCGCTCGTACTTCTCCGGTGGCAATTTGAACGGTTGGCAGCGAGGATTCAAGACCGCGCGCAGGGCGCTTTCCGAAAAGGCGCGATAGAAGGGATCGCCCTGTCGCATCGGATCAGCCTTCAGACGGGCCTCCTGGACCATACCATCGGGACGCATGAAAACAGAGACGTCAACAACCATATTCTCGGCGTCCTTCGCCCCGGCCGGCAGGTTCCAGCAACGCACGATCTGCTGACGGACCGCATCGATCTCGCTCAGCGTCATCGGCTGGGACGTATCCATGGGCGTATTCGACTTCGCCAGAACCCTGGAAATTTCCGAAGCAAAATCCTCTTTCTTCGGTTCCGGTTTTTTCTCCGGTTGTTCGGGCTGCGGCTGCGCCTTCATCTTTTCCACCGTCTTGAGGACGGACGCGAAAGGATCAGGCGCTTTCGGCTTGCGCACGGGCTTCACCTTGTCGAGCGCCTTTGGCGGCTGTGGCTTCGCCTTCGCCTTCGGCTTGTCCTCGGGCGGCGGCGGGACGGCGGCGACCTTGGGCGCCGGCGTCGGTTCGGGCTCGGGTTCGGGCTCCGGTTCCTTGGGTGCGGGCGTCGGCGGTGGCGGGGGAGGAGGCGCCTTCGCCTCCGGCGGGGGGGGCGGGGGCGGCTTTTTCTCCGGCTCCTTGCTTTCTTCTGGCTTGTCCGGCGCCTTGGGAAGGTTGGTCTTTTCCGCGACGGTCACCAGCTCCACAACAACCGGAGCGTCCACCATCAGATCGGTCGAGCGCAGATGCGGCAAACCGAAATAACCGATGATCGCCACAATAACGTGGAGGGCCACCGACAGGGAAAGTGGGCCACGCATCAGGTTCTACCTCTTGCCGCCGGGCCTTTCGGCTGGCTCCTTTGGCTGGCGCGTTATCAGCGCCACCTTGCGAAAACCGGCGGCATTGACCACACCCATCACCTCCATCACCCGGCCGTAATGAATATTGGCGTCACCGCGAAGGAATATCCGGATATCCGGGTTGTTCCCGGTGATGGCGGCAAGACGCGGTCCGATGGCCTTGAGATCAAGCTCCGTTTCCTGCAGGAAAATCTTTCCCTCCTTGTTGACGGAAATCGTCAAAGGCTCGTCGCTGCCCGAAACGGCGCCAGCCTTGGTTCGGGGAAGGTCGACCTGAACACCAACGGTAAGAAGCGGCGCGGTCACCATGAAAATAACCAGCAGGACCAGCATCACATCGACCATCGGGGTGACGTTGAT
>JAPHTL010000047.1 GCA_026193355.1 Rhodospirillales bacterium | reverse complement strand
CCCTGAAAACAAGAAAGACAACGAAAGTAAAGATGAGGGAACCTGAAAGCCAGGTAAGCTATGAGTTGCTGATCCTGTCGCGGGGCCGCTGGCAGACGTACAACGTCTATACCGCCGACAAGGAAGTTATCGCCATGGCCGATGCCCACTCAATGGAGAAGGTGTCGACCGTTACGGGTGTGCGGCTCATCAAGGAATCCTACGACACAAAATCGGGGAAAAGCCGCCAGTGGACGACCTACGAATCCGGCGAAAGCGGGGCGGAAGGGAAAAAAGCCGGCGGGAAAATGGCCCCTTCGGACGAGCCATCCTCGCGCATAGCCTATTCCGAACGTTCGGCTACGGTCCGTGCGCCCGATGCCGGCACGGCTGGACGCGATAATCGAGGAAAATTGTCGGGTTCGGCCGGCACCACCAGGGGCGGCTCGTCACAAAAGCCCTCGCGATCATTCACCTCCGCAATGGTCCAGATCCTGGTGGCTCTGGTCATGTCCGTTGTGGCCGCCATGGTGGTGATGCATCTGGCGTCGGGGTGGCTGGCGAATGTTGGCAATATCCCCTACCTCAAAAAAGACGACCTGCTGATTCTTTTGTTTATCCTGACCTTCGTGGCGGTTAGCGGCGGCCTTTTGTGGCGGATCATAATGGGCGGGCGGGTTTCCAAACCGGTCCTCAAAGACAGGTTCATGACGATTGAGCCATCGAAACCGTCGCGATGGGAGCGCCGCCGGAAGGTTTTCAGCAGCCGTCTCGGACGGTCCGGTTACTACGATCCCGACACCGATGAATTCGACTTCGGCCCCGACCCCGGCCCTCAGCCAGAAAACAGGCAGGACGGCTTTGATGGCGCGGACTCCTGGAAAGATGGCGGAGGGGAAGAACCGGACGCCGCATCATCGGATGCGTCGAACGCATCGGAGGAAATGGATCCCGAAATGGATTCGCGCTATTCGCCTGCGATGGATGTTGCGACGCGGGTGATTGACGATTTTGTCGACAGCGCGCTTGCCGATGTTCGCGGCGCCATGGGGCAGACGGACGCTTATGGTCTTTTCGGCATGGCCCTTTTTATCGTGGGGGCGGCGGAAGGATTGAAGCAGGCCGAAGATCTTGATGACGATACGCACGGGCGGCTGACCATGCGGGCTCTCTATTCGTTTGGCATGAAGAAGGAGAGGATCGCCCAGTTCGCCGGCCGGTACGAGGACTATCTTGTCGCTGATCCCCGTTACATGCGGATGTTTCAGGCAGGCCGCAACGCCATGACCGATTACGTCGCTTCCGGCGCGAAGGAAGCCGATGCCGCTGCAACCCTCGCCACGGCTCTGGTCGAGTGGAACACGCCGCGCACCAAGGCGGAATCAACGGCGCCAACGGCCATCGTGTTCACCGACATCGCGGGATCGACGGCGATGACGCAAGATCTCGGCGATTCGGCGGCGCAGAAAATCATTCGTTTGCACAACCGCATCGTTCGCGAGGCGGTGACGTCCAATGGCGGTCGCGAGGTGAAACATACCGGCGATGGAATCATGGCTTCTTTCCCCAACGTCACCGGAGGAGTCGCGGCAACGATCGAGATGATGAAACGCGTCAGGCAGGACAACGAGAAAATGCCTGAAACGCCCCTGCACCTGAAAATCGGAATCAACGCGGGGGAGCCTATCTCGGAAGACGACGACCTGTTCGGGTCATCGGTGCAGCTTGCCGCCCGCCTTGTCGAAAAGGCGCAACCGGACCGGATTTTCGCCTCCGAGGCCGTTCACCTTCTTTGCGCCGGGAAGGGGATAAATTTTTCACGTATCGGCGTCACCGCGCTGAAAGGTTTTGCCGAACCCGTGACCATGTTCGAAGTCCTGTGGGATGAATCCATGATGCCGTTGCATCAGGTTGGCGCGCCCATTGATGAAGAGGAACTGCTGGCGGAAGAACCGGCGGAAGAGGCCTCTCCTGCGCAGGAAGAAGCCCCGGCCCCGGACGAAACGAAGATCCCGGATGAAACGACGGCGGAAGAGGGCGCTGACGCCGAAACCGCCCTCGAAGAGGTTCAGGCCACTGCCGCCACAACGGAAGAATCTCCGCAGGGGGACGCGCTTAAGCAAGACAAGGAAGATCAAGCGTCCGGGCCGCCTGACCCTGCGGACATGCCCGGTTCGACGACATTGGATGAATCGAACGATGACGCGCCTGCCAGAGAAACATCCGTCACCAAGTCTGATCCATAAATCGGACTTCACCCATTGACAGGCCAGAGGTCAACTTGAGCAGACTATCGTCCACCCTTCGTGCGCTACAGCCCCTGCCGGGCGTTGTTCTTGCCGTGGGGGCCGCCATGGTGGCATGGGCCGTTCGTTACGGCTTTATCGAACCAGAGCGCTTTGGCGCGGCCTGCGAAGGTGCAGGTCCGTGGTGGTGCGCGCCGCGAACGGGCTTTATCATTTTCACCCAATGGAACGGTTTCGGCTGGGTAGCCCTGTTGCTCGCAGGTTTCGCTGTTGTCTGGTTCGTTCGGGGGGCGGATGCCTTGCGGCTCTCCCTGATGGTCATGGCGATCGGTGGCGCCGGATTGATCCTCTACAACGCTGGCTCGTCAGCCGTGGCGGTGGTCGTCGCCGTCCTTTTGCTTTCGCAACACCGAGAGGATCCGCGCGGGTTCGGCGACGATGTGCGCGCGCAAGGGATAGGCAAGGACTAGGCAACATAAGGCCCAGGCGATCGCCTCGCGGTTTTCAAAAGAATCGATGGCAAGGGGCCCGCAAATCAACAGGGCGCCGCCCATCCATCCTTCGGCTGTATTGCTTTCGCGCTTGACCCGGTCGTACAGGATCAACGCCAGCGCCGGCAGCAGAAACGCGATAGTCGGAAAATCGCGGTGCCGTCCATCGACCGCGATCAGCAGGGCGGTTGTCACCGCCGGTATCAGGACAAGCCAGCGAAGAATGGCCGGCAGGGAACGCTCGAACGCGGCCAGCCCCATGGCGGCGCGCGCAACGAATATTCCACCTGCCGCCGATAGCAGCCAGAGATATCCCCCCCAAAGAGCGCCCGACAGACCGATGGCGGCGGCCATTGCCTGATCACCAAAGACCCACAGTGCGGTTGCCGTTGCCGCCCCTGCTGCCGCCGTGGCGAACCACCGCGTTACCTGCATTCCCTTGCACAGGGCCAGCGCTGCGCCAATGGCCAGAAGCGCACCGGCCGCAGAAAAGGCCGCTGCCAGAGGCCAGTTCGGCCATTCACTTACCGGTCCGGTCAGGCTGAATTTCGGGTTCCGGTCCTT
>JAPHTL010000050.1 GCA_026193355.1 Rhodospirillales bacterium | reverse complement strand
TGCTGCATGGAGTGGGTCACGATGACGATGGTGAAGCGCTCGCTCAACTCCTCGATCAGTTCCTCAATCCGCGCCGTGGCGATCGGGTCGAGGGCGGAACAGGGTTCGTCCATCAGGATCACTTCGGGATTGACAGCAATGGCGCGCGCGATGCACAGGCGTTGCTGTTGCCCACCCGAAAGTCCGGTGCCGGGTTCATGCAGGCGGTCCTTCACCTCGTCGAGCAACCCGGCGCGTTTCAGGCTTTTCAGAACAATGGCTTCCAGTTCCGCCTTGTCCGAGGCAAGGCCGTGGATACGCGGCCCGTAGGCCACATTTTCAAAAATCGACTTGGGGAACGGATTGGGCTTCTGGAACACCATGCCAACCCGCGCACGCAGCTCGACCACATCCATATCCCTGTCGTAGATGTCTTCGCCATCCAGCGTGATCCGGCCCTCGACACGGCAGATATCGATGATGTCGTTCATCCGGTTCAGGCATCGGATATAGGTGGACTTTCCACAGCCCGACGGGCCGATCAGGGCCGTAACCCTGGCCGAGGGAATTTCCAGCCCCACATCGAAAAGCGCTTGCTTGTCGCCGTAGAAAACGTTCAGGCCCTCGGTCCGGATCGCGACGGGGCGATCGGAATCGTCCCCCTCGGCGGATGTCGCACGCGACCGGGTTGTGACCATCTTGGTTTGTGTCAGCATTACCAACGCCTTTCGAACTTCTTACGGAGATATACGGCAAGGATGTTCATTGCCACCAAAAACCCGAGCAACACGATGATCGTCGCCGACGTACGTTCGACGAATGCGCGTTCCGGACTGTCCGCCCACAAATAGATCTGCACCGGAAGCGCCGTCGCCGGATCGGTGAAGCCGCCTGGGATATCAACGATGAAAGCGACCATGCCGATCATCAGCAGCGGCGCGGTTTCACCCAGCGCACGGGCCATGCCGATGATGGTGCCGGTCAGGATGCCGGGCATGGCCAGCGGCAGGATATGGTGGAACACGGTCTGGACACGGGATGCGCCGACCCCCAGCGCCCCTTCGCGTATCGAGGGGGGCACCGCCTTCAATGCGGCGCGCCCCGCAATGATGATGGTGGGCAGGGTCATCAACGCCAGCACAAGGCCGCCAACCAATGGCGCGGAGCGGGGCAATTCCATGAATACGAGGAACACCGCCAGCCCGAGCAGGCCATACACGATGGACGGCACGGCGGCGAGGTTGTTGATGTTCACCTCGATGAAGTGACTCCAGCGGTTCTTCTTCGCGAATTCCTCCAGATAGATGGCGGCCGCCACGCCGAGCGGAAATGCCAGAAGCAGCGTGATCGCCATCGTCAGAAGCGAACCGATCGCCGCGCCGCCGATGCCCGCAAGTTCCGGTTCGCGCGAATCGCCGGCTGTGAACAACCGCGTATTGAAGTGCGTCTCCACCCGGCCCGCAGATTCGAGCGTTGAAAGCCAGCCCATTTCCTTGTCGCTGAAGCGCCGTTCGCTTTCGGGAATATCCCTCGACACGTGGCCCTTGACCACCATGTCCACATCGTCCGAAGCAACCAGCCAGACATCCCGCGTCTGTCCGATCAGGTCGGGATCATCCATGACCATTTCACGCAGATCGAAGGCGGCCCCGCCGCTGATCAGGCCATAGAGGCTTTTCTTGTCGCCGCGGCTTTTGACCTCGGGGAACATATCGCGCAATGACGCCCTGATCAGCCCGTTGTAATTGGCGCGGGAAAGAACATCGGCATCTCTTTTTCCTTCCGGGTCGATTGCCTTTTCATCGAAGTGAACGGACGCAAGGATATGCGTCTGGACAAAGGCCGTGTGCCCCTTGCCGATGATGCTGACGAAAAGCGTCGCAAGACCGAGAAGCGCCAGCATGATCGCAACGATCCCGTAGGCGCGGAAACGGCGCTCGGCGGCGTAGCGGCGGCGCAGGCTGGCCCGCACCCTTTCCGTCGAGGCATGGGCCGAAGCGGATGTCGTTTTCATTCCTTTATTCACCGAATCACTCATATTGCTCTCGGTACTTGTTCACCACCCAAAGCGCGATGGCGTTCAGGCCCAGCGTCACGAAAAACAGCATCAACCCCAACGCGAATGCCGCCAGCGTTTTCGCGCTGTCGAATTCCTGATCGCCGACAAGAAGGGTCACAATCTGCACCGTCACCGTGGTCACCGCCTCGAAGGGGTTCGCCGTCAGGTTGGCGGCAAGACCGGCCGCCATCACCACGATCATTGTTTCGCCGATGGCGCGGGATACGGCCAGCAACATGCCGCCGATGATCCCAGGCAGGGCGGCCGGGATAACCACGCGCTTTATGGTTTCTGATCTTGTCGCGCCAAGGCCGAAGGAACCCTCGCGCATGGCGCGCGGCACGGCGGTGATCGCATCGTCGGAAAGCGAGGATACAAGGGGGATGATCATGACGCCCATGACCACACCAGCCGCCAGCGCGCTTTCCGACGAGATATCGACACCAAATGTCTCACCGGCATTTCTGAACAGCGGCGCCACGGTAAGGGCCGCGAAGAAACCGTAAACGACCGTCGGAATACCCGCCAGAATTTCCAGAAGCGGCTTCACGATATTGCGAATTCTGCGTGGCGCGTATTCCGCCATGTAGATGGCGGACAGCAGGCCGATCGGGGCGGCGACGCACATGGCGATGAACGAGATCAGCAGCGTTCCCGTGAAAAGGGGCACCGCGCCAAACAGGCCGGAGCTTCCCACCTGGTCCTTCCTCAGCGCCGTCTGCGGGCTCCATTCCAGACCGAAGATGAAATCCAGGGCCGGCACCTTTTCGAAGAACCGTATCGATTCGAAAATCAGGGACAGAACGATTCCGACCGTCGTCAAAATGGCGAAGGTTGAACTGACCACCAGGAAGGCCCGCAGTGCGGTTTCGACACTGTTGCGGGCGCGCATGCGCGGCGCAATACGTCTGTAGGACAGGATCAGGCCGATCATGGAGACGGCCGCGATAACGACGGCAACCGCCGAAAACGCGATGTGCCGGAGCGAAAGGAGTTGCTCCGTGGCGGATGCAACAACGGGGTCCGGGGACGTGCTGGTGATGTTCCCGTCCGCCGTATTGCGAATATCGTTGAGGATCAGGCCGAGCCGTTCGATGGGCAGGGCGCGAAGGTTCTCGGGCAGCGAAGCGACCAGAATGGCCTCTGTCACCTGACGTTCGAAACCGAACCAGAGAAGGGCGAGGATCAGCGCCGGAACGCCACACCAGATGGCGACGTAGACACCATAATAGTGGGGACGCGAATGAAGCGCCTGCTGAACCCCGCTGACGCTCTGCAATGCCCTGGCGCGCCCCAGGCGGAATGCGATCGAAGTGAAGACCAGAAGCGCGACGATAAGTAAAAGATTCTGCATTGCCTGTTCTTTGAATCCCCGGCCACATACACGTTGGTCCGGTCCGTTACAACAGAACACCCGGCGACGCCTCGCGCCGCCGGAAGTCCTGGATCATGTCAACCTATCTGCCGATGTTGTCCGCTGTGTTCTTGGCATCGGCTGCATACTTCGCCCGTTCGGCCTCGGGCATCGGTATCAGCCCCTTGTCGGCGAGGTAACCCTCCTCACCCCAGGCGTTTTCGCTGGTGAACTCCGCCAGGAACTCCGTGATCCCTGGCACCTTGCCCACGTGCGCCTTCTTCACGTACATGAACAACGGTCGGGAAACCGGGTACTTGCCAGATGCGATGTTTTCGAACGTCGGGTTCGATCCGTCGATCGTGCTGCCCTGAACCTTGTCGCCGTTCTGGTCAAGGAAACTGTAGCCGAAGATACCGAAGGCATCCGGGTTGGCCTCCAGCTTCTTGACGATCAGGACGTCGTTTTCACCGGCTTCCACATAACCACCGTCTTCGCGGATCGAGTGGCAGACCGCCTTGTACCTGTTTTTGTCCGTCTTTTTCATGTCCTTGATCCAGCCGAACGTCTTGCAGCCGCCTTCCATCGCAAGTTCCGCGAAAGCATCGCGGGTACCCGAGGTCGGTGGCGGGCCGAGGACCTCGATCGCCACGGCGGGAAGCGACGGATCAATGTCCGACCACTTCTTGTAGGGGTTTGGCTGAAGCTTGCCCTCGCCCGCCGGCACATCCTTGGCGAGCGCCAGGAAAAGCTGCTGACGGCTGAGGTTCACATGTTTCGCCGATTTCGCGTTCGCAATCACGATGCCGTCGTA
>JAPHTL010000124.1 GCA_026193355.1 Rhodospirillales bacterium | reverse complement strand
CTGATATTAACTACCAATAAGGACAACTGAAATGGAATCGTTTAAAGCGGCAAGAAATCCCTGAAAATTATTTAAACATCCAAAGTCTTGATCGGACAGGTAATTTCTATACACTGATTCGACTGTGATGTTACAAGTCTAATAGAAACGAGAAAAGCTCGTCACGTTTTGAAACTGCCGCCGAGGCCATGGGATGATCCTCAAACGATTCGAGGGGGAAGAGGAATCCAGTTTCCGCGCCCAGTATGCGGAACACTCGATCCCGTTTATTCGGGTCTCGATCCCCATCGCCATTCTCCTGTACCTGTCGTTCATGGTGTGGGACTACGCCATCGATCCTACTGCGATCGGCTTTTCCTTCATGATTCGCGCGGGATTCTCGCTCATTGCGCTGGGCGTGTTCGGGCTGACCTTTCATCCCTATTTTCTGGGGCGAGAGCAGCCGGTTCTGTGCACGGCGGTGATTCTTGCGGCGACCGGGGTGCTGGCGATGCTCTATGTCTTGCCGAGCGGTTTCACGCATGGCATTTCGGGTGTTCTTTTGGTGATCATGTACGCCTTCGGTTTCTTCCGGCTGCTGTTTTCCACCGCAATACTCGCTTTCGCTTCCATTATGGTTATCGCCAACGGGTTCCTGTTTTTCGGCGAAGCCGACCGCTTTACGACATTGAACGCCAATTTCTTTCTGGTCTCCGCCTCGATCATCGGTCTCGGCTGCGCCTTCCTGCTTGAATGGATCGAGCGCCGGACTTACGAGTTTGAAATCGAGCTGAAAAAAGAGAAGGAAGCCAGCGATTCAATGCTCCGCAGCTTTCTTCCCGACCGTATCGTGGACCGCCTGAAGAAGGGCGAACAGCACATCGCGGAAAGCTCAGGCGAGGCGACAGTGCTTTTCGCCGATATCATCGGCTTCACATCCCTTGCGGGTCGCTTGGCTCCTGGTCATCTGGTGGAGATTCTTGGTGACGTTTTCACCCGACTGGATGAACTGGCCGAGGAAGAAGGGGTTGAAAAGGTCAAGACCATCGGTGATTCCTATATGGTTGTTTCCGGTGTCAGCCTGCCGTCGCGCACCAGCGCTCAGGCGATCGCAGAATTCGCCCTGCGGGCCATGATCGCGGTCGATGAGTACGCCGAAAAGAACGGCTTGCCTTTGCAGATGACGATGGGGATGGCGACCGGCGCCGTGGTCTCGGGCGTTATCGGCGCCAAGGTTCCGATTTTTGACCTGTGGGGGGAGACGGTGAACCTGGCAAGCCGCCTGCAGACAGAGGGCATTGAAGGGGCGATCCAGGTTTCGGAAAGCACTTACTGGCGGCTGCATAATGACTATGATCTGGAAGAAAGAGGGGTTCTCAACCTTAAGGGCGGGATTTCCGTCACGGCCTTTATTCTGAAGGGAAGAAAGAAAGAAGGCGCCGTTGATGCGAAACCCGGCAAGGCGAGTCCGACTCTCGAAGTCGTGTCTGGTGGAGCGATTCCTGACGAAGTAGTATCAAACGAAGTCAAGGTCTGACCTGGGAGAAGGAAACGAGGCAATGGCGAACAAGGAATTGCGTGTTGTCGGGGGCAAGGAGAGCGGGTCGGGGGCTGAACGTCCGGGACCGGCGCAACCAACGTCGAAGCTCCCCCTTTCCGTACGGATCAAGCATCCTCCTTCCCGCGCAAGCGCCCGCGTTCCGGCCGAATATCGAAACCTTTGCGTCGATGCCGTCGAGTTCTTCCGTGATCTCGCCACCATGTCCAATGGATACGAAAAGCAGATCGTCGAGACGGGGGGAACCCATGATATCGCCCTCGCTGAAGCGGTGAGTGCCTTTGAGACCACCTTCCTGCCGCGCTGGTTCGGATTGCAGGCGCGCAGCTATCCGCTTGCGGCGCCGATGATGTCGGACCCCAAGTTGCGGCAGGCTGCCAAGGATTTCACTGAAAGCCTCGTCACACCCGAGGTGATGGCTGGCCCGATCTGGAAGCAGGGCTACGAAAAACCGCTTGGCTATCCCGGCGATTTCAAGGTGATGAACTACCTCTATGAAGAGGAACTGCCGGGCGATAGCATCTACGGCAAGCTTGTACACAAGCTCGGGCAGGATATCTCAACCTTCGTCAACGCCCGTATGGAAATGGTTCGCCAGGCGATCGCCACCACCGTCGAGGAAAATCGCGGGAGAGACGGTTCGGTCAAGATTGTCAGCATCGGTTGCGGACCCGCGCGTGAGGTCACGGAATACCTTGCGTGGGAAAATGATCCGGTTCCGGTGGAATTCACACTTGTCGATTATGACCAGAACGCCCTTGATGCGGCGGTGGAGTCCGCCGCCCCTTATATCGGGGATTCGAACAGTGATGTTAAAATCGACACGACTCTGCTCTCGGTCGTCGATTTCCTGAAGCAGCCTGATCTTCTTGCCGATATCGGCGAGCAGCAGCTGGTCTACAGCGTTGGGCTGTTCGATTATTTCGGGCAAAAAACCTGCAAGCGTCTGATGCCGCGCCTGTTTGATCGGGTGGCGCCCGGCGGCATGCTTCTGATCGGGAATATGAAGGCGGGTACCGATATTCTGTGGCCGCTGGAGTTCGTCGGTGACTGGTCGCTCAACTACCGGACGGCGGACGAGATGCTTGATCTGGGCGTTTTACCGGGTGCGGAGTCCGTTGACCTTCATATGGAAGGCACCGGCAAGGACTACCTGCTGTTCATCCGCAAGAAAGAGTAAGGGGGCTTCCCCCGCCAGGGGCGATTATCCGCCGATTCGGGGGGGACCGCCCTTTACGCCGGGGCCGAACGCCTTGACCAGAACATCGGTCGAGTCTTCGGCCAGCGCGATGGCTTCGGTCAGCAGACCCATAATCTTTATGTTGTTGGCCATCACATGCTTGGCCTCGGAGCGGTGGTCATCGACGATCATCAGGGCGCGGTCCAGCATGTCTTTTCTGACCGCCGTAAGGATATCTTCCAGCTTGAAACCGTCTGGGTTGGTGTCTGAAACGAGAAAATGCGTCATGGAACCGCTTTACTCCGTCACATTGCCCCAGGTTCGGCAATCGCCGGGGCTGTTGAAACATTGCCGGACAGGATAACCCGAGAAACCGGGTTGTTCCAGTGGCGGTTGGTCTGGTCGAAATGTCCACTTATCGGATCAGCATGAAATCAAGGGGCGAGACGTCAGAAAAAATCGGTGCGCTGTCTTCGTCATAGGCGCGGATGAAGCCGTTGTGCACGTCGGGAAAGACCCGGCGTACATTGTCATGGCGCACGATTTCAAGAACGGTCGCCTTTGCGCCGTCCTTGCCCGGTTTTCGCCAGCGCATGACGGGATTGTCGATGTTTCGGCCTTCGACCGTTCGCACCTGGCGTTCCACGACATCGGTTGCTGGCCCCAGAAGGTCTTTCATGTGAGCCGCGATCGTTGTGAATGCAGGGCTTGGAAATGCCGCATAGAGGCGGCTGGCGACACCATTATCGATTCGAACAAGGGCCTTGTTCCCGCCGTACAGAACCGTTGCCCCCTGGATGTGGGGAAGAAGGGAATCGGACCAGTCGACCGGAATGATGCAGAATCTGCTGCTGCCGTCGCCACGTTCTGGAAGGCAGGCCGCTGATCCTTCCGCATCGACTGGCAGAGGGAAGCCGATCACCAGCGTCTCGGAAAAGCCTATCTGCGCAGCCAGAAGGCGAGTCGATGGTTCCCTGACAATGACTGTCGATGGACGGCCTTTCCCCTTCCCCGAATCATTTCCAACTGAAGGCGCCTTGGCGTCGGGCGCCGGTCCGGACGCCGGGGGGGTAACC
Source organism: Rhodospirillales bacterium (assembly GCA_026193355.1). Lineage (GTDB taxonomy): Bacteria > Pseudomonadota > Alphaproteobacteria > Rhodospirillales > JAPHTL01 > JAPHTL01. Next base: position 26 of record JAPHTL010000124.1, on the reverse strand, counting down.
TCGATCGTACGATCATCTTCGTCGGG
>JAPHTL010000153.1 GCA_026193355.1 Rhodospirillales bacterium | reverse complement strand
GTGCCGCGGGCCGAGCTGGAAGGCGAGATGGGCGATCATCATGTCGGCCTGCATGCGCGGCTGATGAGCCAGGCGCTGCGCAAGCTGACGTCCTCGGTGGCGCGCTCCAACTGCCTGATCATCTTCATCAACCAGATTCGCATGAAGATCGGCGTCATGTTCGGCAACCCCGAAACGACGACTGGCGGCAATGCGCTAAAGTTCTATTCCTCCGTGCGCCTGGAAATCCGCCGGATCGGCGCGATCAAGGACCGCGACGAGGTTGTTGGCAACCAGACGCGGGTCAAGGTCGTCAAGAACAAGATGGCCCCGCCGTTCAAGATGGTTGAATTCGACATCATGTACGGCGAAGGGGTTTCGCGCACCGGCGAACTGATCGATCTGGGCGTCAAGGCCGGGGTGGTGGATAAATCCGGCTCCTGGTTCTCGTACAACGACCAGCGTATCGGCCAGGGGCGTGAAAACGTGAAGCAGTTCCTCAAGGAAAACACCGATATCGCCGAGGCCATCCGCAATGCAATCCTGCAGAACGCCGGCCTGATTTCCGAGGCCATGATGGCCGGTCCGGGCGGGCTTGAAGGGGATGATGACGGTGCGGCTGCGGGCGACGACAATAACGGGTCGAGCGACGATTGAGGCCATTTCCCGCCCTCTGAACCCTGTTTGACGAGAAACCGCGCGACCCGAAAGGGTCGCGTGTTTTCGTTGCGGTTCTGGACACTCTCAAACGCACAGGGTAAAAGCGGTTTCTTCGTTTTGACCGGACCCAATGGATGGCCATGCAGACCGCAAACGACATACGCACGGCGTTTCTCGATTACTTCGCCAAGAACGGGCATGCAATCGTCGATTCAAGCCCCCTCGTTCCCCGTAACGATCCGACCCTGATGTTCACAAATGCGGGGATGGTTCAATTCAAGAACGTGTTTACGGGGTTGGAGGAACGCGACTACACCCGAGCGGTTACGTCGCAGAAATGCGTACGTGCGGGCGGCAAACACAACGACCTTGAAAACGTCGGCTATACGGCCCGTCACCACACATTCTTCGAGATGCTGGGCAATTTTTCCTTCGGCGACTATTTCAAGGAAGACGCCATCGAACTGGCGTGGAACCTGATAACGAAGGAATTCGGCCTGTCGCCCGACCGACTGCTGGCGACCGTTTACGCCAGTGACGACGATGCATTCGATCTTTGGAAGAAGATCGCGGGTTTGCCTGAAAGCCGGATCATCCGCATCGGCACATCCGACAATTTCTGGGCGATGGGCGATACGGGTCCGTGCGGGCCTTGCTCGGAAATTTTCTACGATCATGGCGATCACATTCCCGGCGGCCCCCCCGGCAGCCCGGACGAAGACGGCGATCGTTTCGTCGAGATCTGGAACCTCGTGTTCATGCAATACGAACAGGTGACCAGGGACGAACGGGTGGATTTGCCCAAGCCGTCGATCGACACGGGTATGGGGCTTGAGCGCATTGCCGCGGTCATGCAGGGCACCAATGACAACTACCACGTCGACATGATCCGCAATCTGGTCAAGGCGTCTGCCGACGAAACCGGAACCGATCCCGATGGCGAACACCGCGTTTCGCACCGGGTGATCGCGGATCACCTGCGCGCCATGTCGTTCCTGATCGCCGACGGTGTTCTGCCGTCCAATGAAGGGCGCGGCTATGTCCTGCGCCGGATCATGCGTCGCGCCATGCGGCACGCCCAGTTGATCGGCTATCGTGAACCCCTGATGTGGAAGCTTGTTTCCGCACTGGTGCGCGAAATGGGCCAGCATTATTCCGAGCTGGTCCGCGCGCAGGCGCTGATCACGGAAACGCTGAAGCTGGAAGAGGGCCGGTTCAAGCAGACACTGGAAAGGGGCCTTCGACTGCTTGACGAGGAAACCGAAAGCCTCGGCAAGGGTGGGGTTCTGTCCGGCGACGTGGCTTTCAAGCTTTACGATACATATGGTTTTCCCCTTGATCTGACGCAGGACGCCCTGCGCGGGAAGGGGCAGTCGGTGGATGTCGCGGCCTATGAAAAGGCGATGGAGCGGCAGCGCGCGGAAGCCCGCGCCGCCTGGGCGGGATCCGGCGACGCCGCGACCGAGGAAGTGTGGTTCGATATCCGCGAGGACGTCGGTGCAACCGAGTTCCTCGGCTACGACACGGAAAAAGCCGAAGGAAAGGTCGTCGCCCTCGTTTCCGGCGGTTCGCGGGTCGAGCGCGCCGAGCCGGGCAGCGACGTCGCCGTGATCGTCAACCAGACCCCTTTCTACGGCGAATCAGGCGGTCAGTCCGGCGATGAGGGAACCATCACGGGGGCTAACGGCGCAACGGTCGCCGTCACGGACACCCAGAAGAAACTTGGCGCGCTTCATGTGCACCTCGGCAAGGTTGAAGGCGGCCCGATTTCCGTCGGTGATCTGGTCGCGCTTGATGTTCACGGTATTCGCCGTTCGAAGATCCGGTCCAATCACTCCGCGACCCACCTTTTGCACGCGGCTTTGCGCCGGGAACTGGGCGAGCACGTCACCCAGAAGGGATCGATGGTCAACGCGGAGCGCCTGCGCTTCGACATCAGCCACCCCAAGGCGCTGTCCGCGGATGAAATCGTCAGGATCGAGGACGAGGTGAATTCCTGTATCCGCAGGAATACCGAGGTCTCCACAAGGTTGATGACGCCGGATGAAGCCATAGAACAGGGCGCGATGGCCCTGTTCGGCGAGAAATACGGCGACGAGGTGCGCGTTGTCGCCATGGGCGATGACCATGGCAAGAATTACTCGGTCGAGCTTTGCGGCGGTACGCATGTCAGGCGCACCGGTGACATTGCGCTGATCAAGGTTGTTTCCGAAGGGGCCGTCGCGGCCGGTGTTCGCCGGATCGAGGCCCT
>JAPHTL010000274.1 GCA_026193355.1 Rhodospirillales bacterium | reverse complement strand
TGGGGTTTTCATGGTGGGCGCGACAGGGATTGAACCTGTGACCCCTACGATGTCAACGTAGTGCTCTCCCGCTGAGCTACGCGCCCGATGGGGGCAGGGTTATACCCGATTATCCGTGCTTTGCAACCCCCTGTTAAAGGGGCGCAGGCAAAGCCCCCCGAACAGCCATCCGCCGGCTGCATCTCAACATTATCGTTGCGTAGCCCCGACTTCGGCGGTAACACACGGAAGGTGGGCGCATGCCAAGGGAATCCGCGCCTTGCGTCCCGGCGTCGGAGGATGTTTTTTTGGACCATTTCCCTGCAAGCGATCAAAACGGCGCGAAAGATGCCGCCGGCGCACCCTTCACCATTGTTGAACCCGCGGCGCAGACCGCGCCCCTGATTTTCGCCTCCCCGCACAGCGGCCGCGATTATCCCCCCGAGTTCGTTGCACAATCGCGGCTTGATCCCGTTGCGCTTCGACGGTCGGAGGATTCCTTCGTCGACGAACTTTACGGCGCCGCGCCCGGGATCGGCGCGCCGCTGCTGCTGGCCCATTTTCCCCGCGCCTTCATCGACCCCAACCGCGAACCGTATGAACTGGACCCCGCCATGTTTTCCGGCCCGCTGCCGGAAGGGGCCAACACCAATTCGCCCCGCGTCAAGGGCGGGCTGGGCACCATCGCACGCGTCGTCACCAACGGCGCGGAAATCTATCGCGACCGCCTGCCCCCCGAAGAGGCGGAACGCCGCGTCGTCGCCTATTACACCCCCTATCACGACGCCCTTGCCGGCCTGATCGAGCAGACGAGGGCGCGGTTTGGGTGCTGCCTGCTGATCGACTGCCATTCCATGCCGTCTATCGGCGGCCCCATGGACCGCGACCCCGGCGACCAGCGCGTCGATTTCGTCCTTGGCGACCGTTACGGGACATCGTGTCCGGGGCCGGTTATCGACCTTGTAGCCAGGACGCTGGAAGACATGGGCTATGTGGTCCGCCGCAACGATCCTTACGCTGGTGGCTTCACCACCCTGCATTACAGCCGCCCCGAAAAAGGGGTCCATACACTTCAGATCGAGGTCAACCGCGCCCTCTATATGGACGAGGAAACCATTACCCGCACAACCGGTCTGGAAACATTGAAGGCGCGGATCACCGACCTGATGGTTGTCATGGCGCGCGAAATTCCGGGAATGATTGAACAGTGACCAAGCCGCAAGAAAACCATATCGCCGCCGCACCCTCCATTGATATAAGGGAAGCCCGCGAAGCGGACATGCCAACCATTCAGGCCATCTACGCCCACTACGTGGAAAACACAGCCGCCTCGTTCGAGGAAAAGGCCCCCGAGATCGCGGAAATGAAACAGCGTCGCGCGGCCATTGCCGCACAGGGCATGCCCTACCTGGTGGCCGAGGTGGATGGCGAGATTCTGGGTTTCGCCTATGCAGGCCCCTTCAGGGCGCGATCCGCCTATCGTTACACGGTCGAGGATTCCATCTACGTCCCCCCCGGCGCTGTCGGCAAGGGGATCGGCAGCGTATTGATGAGCGCCCTTGTCGATCGCTGCACGGAGCTCGGCTTCCGCCGCATGGTCGCGGTAATCGGGGATTCTGAAAACACCCGGTCGATCAAGCTGCACACCAAACACGGCTTCAAGCCGGCCGGCGTTCTGCCGTCACATGGATTCAAGTTCGGGCGGTGGGTCGATGCGGTCCTGATGCAGCGTCCACTGGGCGAAGGGGATGATACCCTGCCCTCACGCTGAGCCTTCTGACAAACCCTTCCCGAACCGCAAAGAAAAAAAGGCCGTGGCATAGCCACGGCCCAAGTATTGGGAGGAAACGTCAAATTTGCAGGGCGCGCGAAAACCGGGAACGGAATCGCAACGCATGCTGCACTGCACAATATAAGTAAAAACGTATATTCGATCAACTGAATATAACCGCCCAACCTTTTGATCCCAAAGACCCAAGGCCCATTCAACCGGAAATGGCACGGCTCTTGCTGATGTATTTCCCGTGATGTCCATCCATTGACGGGATCGAGATGAACGCAAGATTGATGACAGGAATCGCCCCAATCGCCCTTCTGGTCGCCCTCGTGGTCGGCGGCGCACAGGCCAGGGCCACGCAAACCCTTGCCTTCAAGTCGGATGTCTGCGGCCCGCAGATCGCCGTTCATGAGCGCCGCCTGGGCATTCCGCGCCATCTTCTCAAGGCGATCGCCCATGCGGAAAGCGGCCGATGGGATGACAGCAGGGGGGCAACAATTGCCTGGCCCTGGACGGTTACGTCGGGCGGACCTGGAAAATACTTCCCAACCAAGGCGGCCGCCATTGCCGAAGTCAGACGCCTTCAGGCGGAAGGGGTGACCAACATCGATGTCGGATGCATGCAGATCAACCTGCGCTATCACCCCGAAGCCTTCCGT
>JAPHTL010000121.1 GCA_026193355.1 Rhodospirillales bacterium | reverse complement strand
TTCCCCACTGCTGCCTCCCGTAGGAGTCTGGGCCGTGTCTCAGTCCCAGTGTGGCTGATCATCCTCTCAAACCAGCTACTGATCGTCGCCTTGGTGAGCCATTACCTCACCAACTAGCTAATCAGACGCGGGCCCATCCGTCGGCGATAAATCTTTCCACCGTAGTGCGTATGCGGTATTAGCCATCGTTTCCAATGGTTATCCCCCACCGTCGGATAGGTGCCCACGTGTTACTCACCCGTGCGCTACTTTCCACCAAACCGAAGTCTGGCTTCACGTTCAACTTGCATGTGTTAGGCCTGCCGCCAGCGTTCGTTCTGAGCCAGGATCAAACTCTCAAATTGATTTCGTTTCGTCACCTAAGTGTCGAACCGAAATTGACAGAGCATCCGTCACATTCTCATAACTTTGCTTAAAGCGTATTATATAGAATGCGCTGACAGACAGTCTTGAAGTGTCTGGTTAGGTCCCAGACAACGACCGCCGCCTGCGCATCCCTTCTTTCGTATCAACAATGTCAAAGAGCAGAACCGCGACGTTCAGGTCACCTCCGTGGGAGGCTGTCCCGGCGTCGCGATGACGGGGTTTTACGTTTACCGCCCCCGCTTGTCAAACTAAAAAAAACGACAGGTGACGATTTTTTTTGCAGAGCAGCAAACAGCACCGGAACCACTAGGGTTACGGCGACTTTTCGCGCCCAACCTAAAACCGAAAACAATGCAAAGCCTGTTCGGTTTTGGCCTGTCGTGATAAAGATAATATCGCTTTTTATGGCCCAGAGTCCAGTTTCGCCGTGATTCGTGCAGATGATTCTACGCGGAGGGCGATATTTGGGATGGTTTTCACTGAAGGGAACGAATCGACCATGCGTCAAATCCGCCTGTTTAACTTCCCCCGGACGCCCTCAAGGACCGCCCTTCTCGTCTCCGCGGTCACAGCCCTTTCAGCATGCGCGCAGACATCGGGACTAACCCCGAGCACGCCGGGCGGCTCCCTGTCGACCGGCGCCGCCGGTGGCACCGCAAGCGCCCAGCCCGCCTTCACGCAGTTTGCGGACGTCCCCATCCCCCAGAAAGCCAGCATGGATGTCAAAAGAACCCATGTCTTCGGCGGTGGCGAGCAGTGGATCGGACAACTTGTGCTTTCCACCTCGCACAAGTCGGCCGACATGTTCGATTTCTATAAACAGGAAATGCCCGGGTTCGGCTGGCGTGAACTTACATCAATCCGGGGCGAGACCAGCGTCATGGCCTATATCCGTGACGGGCGCGTCGCAACGATACGTATTGAGAGCGCGACCATACAGGGATCGGAAGTCCTGTTGACGGTTTCGCCAGAGGAAAGTGGCGCCAGCAACGGCGGTGGGGGTTCCCCGCCGCCAACAGGCACGATCAGACGCTGATCGACGGGCAGGCGCGTTTCCAAAAAAGGCGGGGCGATAATCTCGCCCCGAGAGGTGCCGACAGGGAGTTCTTGATAAAGATCAGGAGCCGCCCATGACTGTTGGATCACAATACTGACGGCGACGTTTCAGGTTCGTGCAGATCGAGACGGCCTCCGCCTGACTTTTCAGCGGACCCGCCATCAACCTGTAGAAAATTCCCTTGCCACGGCCCAGGTCAACCTGCTGGATTGCCGGCTGAAGACTGCCGAGAACGGCCTGATGGGCGCGGCGGAGTTGCGCCCATCCGCGATTGGCGCTGGCGCGCGAGCGGAATGACGCGAGATGAACGGCCGGCTGCGGCCCCGTCATGGCCATCTGCTCCGGCTTCCCGTCTGCCGTTTGCCCTGCCCCCGGCGCTGCAGCGCTACCTTTGGGGGCCTCGGGCTGCAAACCGGATTCGATCATGGATCGTTCCTTGCTGTATTCGTCCGAGGTGATCAGACCAGCGCCACGCAGGTATTCGAGGCGGCGCACAGAATCGGCGGCCTCCATAAGCCCCCGGGGGGGAACGGCAGGATTAGCGACGCGGATCGGCGCCGCAGGCAACAGCGCATCAAGGATCATCGTTCGCTCTGACGCATGCTGGGTGACCGTCATCGCCCGCATTTCCAGCGCGCGGCCAATGGCCCGCAAGCGGGCAGCGATCTGATCGGAAGGCGGCAAGGGCCGCTCCAGCCCGGCGGCTGGCGGCGGGGCAGTCAGAGGAAGCAGCGCCCCCACATTCGCCTTGCGACGCACCTTGAATTCATCGGGCGTAATCAGCCCCTGATCAAGCAGGAGCCTCAGCGTTTCGAAGCGGGAAACCATATTGGAATCGGCCGCCGCCAATTGTGGTTCGAGCGCCGTCTGGCTTTCGTCGTTTTGCTGGCGCGCCATTGACGGACCGGCGGGCAT
>JAPHTL010000325.1 GCA_026193355.1 Rhodospirillales bacterium | reverse complement strand
CCCTGGCTCGAGGCAAAGGGAAGGCGCGCCATCATCCCCTCACCCATGGAGAAGGCGCCGGCGAAGACGAACGCCTTTTCCGCAATCTTCGCGCCGAGCGCCTTGTTGACCGCTTTTCTGACGGGAACCTCATAGTGGCGTAGCCGTTTCGGTGGCGGCGTTCCCTTGTCCGACTTCTTGACCACCGGCAGATCCTTGTGCGTCAGCGGGGTGTCGTAGAACAGGCGGACGACAATATCGCGCAGGCGGGGCGCATTCTGGCACAATTCATAGGCGACCTCTTCATTGGCCACCTTGAGGAAGATGGAAACCGGATAGTGGCCCGCCTTGGCGCCGTTTTCCCTTACTTCCGCCATTGTGGGGGTGAGCTGTATGTGTTCGGGCTTGTAGACAAAGCCCTTGGGCATGTCGGCGGATGAGGCGGGCTGCAAGAATAACCCGAGCAGGCAAAGGATTGCGATTGTGTGCGCCACGATCTTCATTCTGCGGGTCGTCCTTTTCCTTACGGCCTTGATGCACTTCTTTCAGAAACACGAGGGGGGATCATATCAGATGCCGACGTTGCTCAGATCTGCAACGACCTCCGTTCCTTTCGGAAAGGGGTTCCGGTCGCCCGGCGCGACACGCCCAATGAAGCGCAGACCGGTCTTTCGCGCCGCATCGTAGTCCGTCATGGCGTCGCCAATCATCACGGCGCGGTTTTTGTGCAAACCGTTTTCCGCCATGACATCATTGATGATCCGGTCCTTGAGCATTGGGCTGCCGTACACTCCATTGAAATAGCGGGTCATGCCGCGTTGTTCAACGATGTAGCGCAATTCCTTCTCGGGCGTCCCGGATACGACGAAAAGGGCCGTTTTACCGCGGTGTCGTTCCAGGAAATCCTGTGCGCCGGGCACCCAGGGACAGGCGATGACGTGATTGACGACCCGCCGCGCATAATCGTTGGCGAGATGCGCAAGGGCGTCATCGGAGAGGTCTATTCCCAGAAAATCCTTATGGGCGGTGCGGATCTTGACCAGCCGGGAAATGCCGCCATGACGCCTGTGGAGGTCAAGAACCCGTGCGACCACATCTTGGCCGTGGGGGGCATAGAGATCAGCAAAAGCCTGGGTCTTGACCGAAACGGATTCAAGAATCACACCGTCAAAATCGAGGAATATCGCGGCTGTTGCGGAAATGGATACTACTCCTTCTCCGTGCTGGGTTCGTCAGCCCACCGCTGCGCCGCCGCATTGTCGGCCTCGCGGGCGTCGACCCACTGTCCGCCGTCCGGCGTTTCTTCCAGTTTCCAGAACGGCGCCTTGGTCTTCAGCCAGTCCATCAGGAATTCGCACGATTCAAACGCCGCCTTACGGTGGCGCGATGCGGTGATGACGAGCACGATGCGTTCGCCCGGTTCCATCCGGCCGTAGCGGTGAATGATCAGGCTGCCCTGAAGCGGCCAGCGGCGGTTCGCTTCGGCCTCGATCCGTTCGAGTTCGCGCTCCGTCATGCCGGGATAGTGTTCAAGGGTCATGGCGCCGATGGATTGATCCCCGGCGATGTCGCGCACAAGGCCGACAAACGAGCAAACCGCGCCGATGGTACGATCGGCGCCGGTCAGGCGGTCCATTTCCGCACAGGGGTCGAAATCTTCCCGTTGGACCCTGATCATGGGCTTGCCCCTTAGCCTCCCGTAACCGGCGGAAACAGGGCGATCTCGTCCCCCTGACTCACCGGATGGTCGAAGCCGACATATTCCTGGTTGACCGCGGCGCGAACAACGGAAAGATCGGCGAACGCCGCCTCGTATCCTTCGCCACGCTGGCGCAGCCATTCGATAACGCCGCCGACGTCGGAAACATCGCCGGGGGGGGAAATGTCTTCCTCGGATATGCCGACCTTGCTGCGCAGCCAGGCGAAATAAAGGATTTTCATCGGGTCACCTCTCGGAAAGGAAGAAAATCGACAAGGTCGCCCTCGCGCACCGCTTCGGTCCCTTCGGACAGCACGACGAGACCGTCGGATTCGACCATGGACGAAAGGATGCCCGAGCCTTCGGAGCGGAATTTCATGACGTGCAGGCCATCGGGGGTTCGCTCCAGCCGGGCGCGCACCCACTCGCGGCGGCCGGCCTTCTTGTCGAAGGAAAATCCTGCCGGCACCCTGAAGGTCGCCGGATCGTCATCGTTGCGGCCGGCAAGGCGCAGAACAACCGGGCGTCCGATGCACATGAAGGTGACCATGGCTGCGACGGGATTGCCCGGAAGGCCGATAAAGGGGACGTTGCGCACCTGTCCAAGCGCAATGGGCCGGCCCGGTTTGATGGCCAGCCGCCAGAAGGTCAGCGCGCCAAGAGCCTCGACCGCGGCCTTGACGTGATCCTCCTCGCCCAGACTTACGCCACCCGATGTGATGATCAGGTCATGATCGTCCGCCGCGGCGTCAATGGCGTTGCGGATGGTGTCAAGGTTGTCGGGCAGGATGCCAAGGTCGGTAACCGCGCAACCCAGACCGCGAAGCAGGGACATGACGGTATAGCGGTTTGAATCGAAAATACCGCCCGGCGGCAGCGTGGCGCCGGGATCACGCACCTCATCCCCGGTGGAAAACACGGCGGTGCGCAGCTGGCGGCGGACGGACAACGTGGAGCAGCCGACGGAGGCGGCAAGGCCAAGCTCCTGCGCCCGCAAGCGTATTCCGCGGCGGAGGATGGTGGCGCCTTCCGTCACGTCTTCGCCGGCGCGGCGACGGTTTGCTCCTTTTTTAACACCGGGCCGGATGATCACATGATTGCCATCCGCTTCGGTGTCTTCCTGCATGATCACGGTGTCTGCGCCATCCGGCATGGGCGCGCCTGTGAAGATGCGCAGTGATTCGCCCCGCACGGCGGCGCGGTCAAGGGGGTGTCCCGCGGCGATCCGCGCGGTCACCGGCAGTCGGGTCTCGCCGTTGCGGGAAAGATCGTCGAAATGGACCGCATATCCGTCAACGGCGGAATTGTCATGGGGAGGAACGCTCATCGGCGCGACGAGATCTTCGGCCAGGACCCGATCGAGGGCCTCGGCCAGTGGTGCGTTTTCGGTCCCGACGGCGATGGATAGGCTGTCCTTGATACGCGCCATCGCCTCGTCGACAGGCATCAGCTCGTCACTTGGCGAGAAACAGCAGTCACGCGCTGCGATGGTCTCTCCGCTCATTCCCGTCCTCCCGTCAGGCCGCAACTCTCAATAATGAAATCGGCTATTTTCTGGGTGTCATCAAGGTTCAGCAACGGTGGGGTGTCGCCCGGCATTGCGGTCATGCCTTCGGGGTCGTTGGTGGCGATTGCTATTATCGAGGCGTCATCGGGCGAAAGAAGGGGTTTCCCCGTCTCGTGGCGATGGACTTCTATCTTCGGGTGGTTGTGGTGCTTGAACCCCTCCACAAGAAGAAGGTCCACAGGCGTCATCCGCGCAATCAGTTCCTCGACGGGGGGTTCGGGATCGTCGCGCAATTCATGCATCAACGCCCAGCGCCTGGACGAAGCAACGAGGACCTCCTTGGCTCCGGCTTCCCGATGCACGAATGAATCCTTGCCCGGCCGGTCGATATCGAAGCGGTGATGAGTGTGCTTCATCGTCGAGACGACGAGTCCCCGCTTGCCCAGTTCAGGCAGAAGGCGGACAACCAGCGTCGTCTTGCCGCTACCGCTCCAGCCCGCAATCCCAAAAACCTTCATTCTGGCGAATTCTCCTGCTCGGTCAGGGTGTTGTTGTCTTGTTCGGTTATGTACCGCAGTCCGGCGCGAAGGTAATCGTAGCCTGTGATCAGCGTCAGCGCCGCAGCGGCCCAGAGGCCGACGATGCCGATGTCCGATGTGGGGATGCCCCAGAAATCCGGCCCGGCATCGCCAACAACAAGAAACCCGAGGGCGATCATCTGAATGGTTGTTTTCCATTTTGCAAGGGCGGAAACGGGAACGCTGACACGGACCTCGGCCAGAAACTCGCGCAGGCCTGAAACCGCGATTTCGCGGCACAGGATGACGACGGCGGGAAGGATATGGACGCCATCAAGGGGGCCGAAACCCACCAGCATGATCAGAAGTGCGGAAATCAGGAGCTTGTCGGCGATGGGATCCATGAAGCGTCCCAGGGCGGATTGCTGGCTCCATGCGCGCGCCAGATAGCCGTCAAAGAAATCGGTGATGCAGGCGACTGTATAAACCGCGAAGGCGGTCCAGTTTCCAACCGGCGAGCCGATGTAGAACAACCCCACCATCACGGGGATGGCGAGGATGCGCGAAAGTGTCAGCAGGTTTGGCAGGCTCGTCAGCATGGCAGGCTTTCCAAGGATTGGCTTGTACAGAAGGGCAAAGCGCATTTTAGCGCCAAGGTCAACCGTCTGGGTGGAAATGATCATAAATCTTTCTGGCGATGGCGGCGCTGATGTTTTCTGCTGCCTCAAGATCGTCCAGACCGGCGGTGGAGACCGCACGGGCCGATCCGAAGTGGTGCAGCAGGCTTTTCTTGCGCTTTGCGCCGATACCGGGGATCTCATCAAGGATCGATTGACCGATGGCTTTTGACCGTTTGGCGCGGTGGGTGCCGATGGCGTAACGGTGAGCCTCGTCTCGCAGGCGTTGCAGGAAATAAAGAACGGGATCGCGTGAATCCAGAACGATCGGTGGCCGACCGGGCAGGAAGATCTTCTCCCGCCCCGCGTTTCGGTCTGGCCCCTTGGCTATGGCGGCGACGGTCACCCCGTCGATGCCCAGTTCCGAAAACACCGACAGCGCGACGTTGAGCTGTCCCAGACCACCGTCGAAGATCACCAGATCAGGCCAGCGCGCCGCGCCGCCCTTTTCAGGATCCCGATCGGGATTCTCCTTGATCGCGCGGGTGAAGCGCCGGGTCAGAACCTCACGCGCCATGCCGTAATCATCCCCCGGCGTGATGGGGGCATCCGTCCCGGTCATGCGGATGTTGAACTTGCGATAGGCGTTCTTGACGAAGCCTTCCGGCCCCGCGACGACCATTCCGCCGACGGCGTACTCGCCCTGAACGTGGCTGTTGTCGTAAATCTCGATCCTCTCCGGCGCGCCGTCCAGACCGAGGGCCTCGGCCAATCCCTCCAGCAGGCGACGCTGCGAGGCATTTTCGGCAAGCCGGCGACCAAGGGCTTCGCGGGCGTTTGCCTGCGCGTTTTCAACGATCTTTCGTTTGTCGCCGCGCGCCGGGACAGAAAGTTGGACAACGTGACCGGCGCGCACGGCAAGCGCCTGACGGAGGACGTCCAGTCCCGGAATTCGGTGGCTGAGCAACACGGTGCGCGGTGGCGGCCGCTGTGTATAGAACTGGCCGATGAAGGCCTCCAGCACGTCTTCGAGCGCCGCTTCCTTGCCATGCGTGGG
>JAPHTL010000280.1 GCA_026193355.1 Rhodospirillales bacterium | reverse complement strand
GCAAGGACCAGTGATTGATAGGACAGGGTTTCCTCGCCCTTGTTCGACATCAGCCTGATTTTCTTTTGATCCCGTTCAATACCCACAACCGATGTATGGATCCTTACGGTTATACCCATTTCGGCAGCCGCGGCGGACGCATCCTTCTGCACCAGGGTTTCTGCCGTCTTGTTCTGGGCCAGCGCATTGGAAAGCATGGGCTTCGAATAAACCGCGCCATCGTCAGCGGTGACAATGGTGAGCGGCGTTACCTTGTCCAGCTTGCGGAATTCGCGGGCCAGGGTGTAGCCCGCCATGCCGCTGCCGATAATGACGATACCGTTGTCGTTGCTGTTGTCACTCATGGAACTGTTCTCCGAAAAGGCGAAAAGGAAAGAGGGGCGGCTTTAAGCCGCCTCCTCCATCAGGGGTTCGAAATCGTCCTTGGAAACGCCACAGTCCGGGCAGGCCCAATCGTCGGGGATATCCGCAAAGGCGGTGCCGGGGGCGATACCATCTTCGGGCAGGCCGGCGACGGGATCGTAGACGAGGTTGCAGACGACGCAGATGTACTTCTGGTTTTCCATGTTACTTGCTCCTGTTCAAATTCGTTTCGTTGCCTCAGGCGGCGCTCTTGCCGGCTTTCACCGCATCCAGCGCATCCTGATAGTGACCGGCATGGCGCTCCTCGACCTTGGCCAGGGCGGCGAACCGCTTGGCGGCCTTCGCAAGGACGGCCTGGAACATTTCGGCGTGCTCGCGGCTTTCCTCGATCTGTTCGTCCATTTCCTTAACCGCGGCGGTGTTGCCTTCTTCCATCGCGAGGTGGCGGAACTTCGGATACATCTCGGTGTATTCGTAGGTTTCGCCTTCGACCGCCATTTCCAGCATCCGCTCGACCGTCAGTTCACTGGACGGATAGAGAAGTTCGAGATGCCCGAAGGCGTGCGCCGTTTCCTGCTCGGCCGTGCTCTCGAAAACGGCGGCCACATCATCGGCGCCCAGTTCGCGGGCGCGGCGAGCGAAGTAGAGGTACTTGCGGTTGGCCATGGATTCACCGGCGAAGGCCGCTTCGAGGTTCTGGATGGTGACGGAGGTTTTATTGTCAGCCATGGGTTTCTTCCTTTCGGGTTCGTGTTGCCTTGTTGTTTCGATGCCAGCGCCGTTCAGCGCCGCGTTGAAAGGAAGATAGACGGCTTGATCAAATCGATCCAATGAGTTATTTCTTAATTACTGATTGGAAAAAACGATGAATATTCTTCCCACCTTTCGCCAGCTCCGCTACCTTGTCGCCGTGGTCGACCTGCGCCATTTCGGACAGGCCGCGGAACGCTGCCACGTCACCCAATCGACACTTTCGGCCGGATTGAAGGATCTGGAAGACCTGTTGCAGGCGACGTTGGTGGAGCGGACAAAACGCAAGGTCCTACCCACGCCGCTGGGGGAAACGGTGGCCGAACAGGCGCGCGCGCTTCTGGCGGGCGCGGCGAATATCGTTGAAACCGCGCGATCGGACGGCGCGCCGCTTTCCGGCCCCTTCCGCCTTGGCACCATTCCGACCATCGGCCCCTTCATCCTGCCGCGCGTCCTGCATGGCCTGCGATTGGCCTACCCGGATCTGAAGCTGTTTTTGCGTGAGGACCAGACAAAGCCCCTGCTGGAAAAACTGAAGAAGGGGGATCTGGATGCCGTCCTGATCGCCCTGCCCTACGACGTTTCCGACTTCGATGCGCTGAGCCTTGGCGACGATCCCTTCTGGCTGGCTGCGCCGCCGGATCACCCGCTGATCCGTTCGCGGCGGGCCACGGTATCGGCGTCAGACGTCGAGGCGGATGAGGTTCTCTTGCTCGAAGACGGCCACTGCCTGCGCGAACACGCCCTTTCCGCCTGTCGTCTGAATCGCGCAACGGGCGGTGAGGATGGGTTTCAGGCAACGAGCCTCTATACCCTTGTGGAAATGGTCGCCAATCATCTTGGTGTGACGTTCCTGCCGGAAATCGCCCTTTCGGCGGGCCTGGTCAAGGGAACGGACGTTTCGCTCAAGCCGCTGACCAAGGACAGCCCGCCGCGCCACATCGGGCTGGTCTGGCGCAAATCCTTCCACCGCGAAGATGATGTCGCCGCACTGGGCGCCTATCTCAAAGGACGCATGGCGGGCTTGAAGATCACAAGACGGCAAAAGGCCCCTTGAAGGGGCGCGCGTACACCATCCCGAATGCGTGGATGAAGGAAACGCTCCTCATCACCCTTCTGCAAACCTTCCCATCACATTGGCGACAACTGCCCGCTGGCCTGCCTCGATCAGCTAGACAGGTTTGGTGTCCTGCGCCATCTTAAGCGCCCCAGACACCCGTTGGATGCACAGGATTACATGGCGGTTTTCAACGACATTACAATGGCGGCGCGCATCGCCGCGCGGGACGTGCGCGGCGGGGCGAAGCGGTTGTGGCTGCTGGTGGGTGGCGTCCTTGTCGGGGCGGCGGCCGTGGCGCTGGTGGGAACGGCGTCGCAAAGCCTGATCGACGGCGCACGTCAGGGTGCACTGGAAACGGTCGGCGGCGATTTGAGCCTTCGCCTGTTCCATCGCCCCCCGAACGAGGCCGAGCTTGCCGCCATTGGCCGTGAAGGCGACATCACCATCAGCACCGAACTGCGGCCCATGGCGCGGGCAATCCGGGACGATCAGTCGGAAGGGGCGCCATTGCTGGTGGAGTTCAAGGGCGTCGACCAGCGCTATCCCATCTACGGCGAGGTCGCCACACAGCCCGCGGGCGACCTCCACCAAATGATCAACCGGCAGAATGATGTTTACGGCGCGGTGGCGGACCCGGCCCTGTTCGAGGCGCTGAGCCTGAAACCGGGCGACAGTTTACAGATCGGCAATGTCCGCTATCAGTTGCGCGGCGTACTTCTTGCCGAACCCGACCGCGCCTTCCGCGCCTTTACCCTCGGCCCGCGCATCATGGTGTCGAATGAAAGCCTGCCCGCCACCGGCGTCACCGATGACGGGGCAGCGGTCTATTACTACACCCGTGTGAAACTGCCCGCCGGATCGGATGCGGCGGCGGCGCTGGCGCGCATCGACCGGGCCTTTCCGCAATCAGGCTGGCGCATGGTCAACGCGCACGACGGCGTACCCGGCGTGGAGCGCGCTTTGTCCATGGCCCATGTGCTGTTGCTGTTCATCGGACTGGGCGTGATGCTGGTGGGTGGCGCAGGCATATCGGGGGCGGTGCGCGCCCATGTTGCGGAAAAGATGGTGATCATTGCGATCCTGAAATCCATCGGCGCACGACCCATCGTCGTCACCATGGCCATCGGGTTCGAGGTCATGGCCGCCGCCGCCCTCGGCGCGCTTGCGGGCATTGTACTGGGCGCATTCGGTCCCGTGCTGGCCGCCGCCGCCCTGGCCGACCAATTGCCCTTCGCGCTGGCCACCACCCCCGGCGTGAAGCCATTGGCGGCGGCGGGTTTGTTCGGCCTGCTGGTCGCCGCGCTGTTCGCATGGTGGCCCTTGATGGGCGTGCACAACATGAATGCCCAGCTTTTGCTGCGTGAGCGTCTGATCCATCCGCCCGGAAAACCGGACATGAGGGTCTGGCTCGGCGCAGGCGTCATCGTTGCGGCGCTTGTCGCCTTGATATTCCAGATCTCCCCCATGCCCACCCTGACCGTTGCGTTCCTGATCGGCGCATTGATTCTGGCGGCGTTCTACTACGCCCTTGGTGTTGGCCTGTCGCGCTTCGCCAAAGTCCTTTCAAAAGGCAAAAGCGCAAACCTGCGCCACGCGCTGGGCAACCTGTACCGCGCGGGCGCGCCGACAGGGCCGGTGGTGATGGCGCTGGGACTGGCTTTGACGTTGCTGGTGGCGCTGGACGGTATCGGCGGCGCGGCCAGCCGCCACATGGAAAACACCCTGCCGCGTAGCGCACCGGACCTTGTGGCCTTTTCGATCGCCCCCGATGTAGCGTCGAAACTCGACGTCGAACTGGCAAATACCGGGATCGTCGAACACCAGAGGATCATGCCCTTCCTGCACGCCCGCGTACAGGCCATCGGCGGTGAGCCTGTGCGTGAGCTTGATATTCCCGGCTCCCTGAACTGGGTCGTGCGCGGCGACCGCGGCGTGTCGTTCGCCGCCAAACTTCCCGACGGTGCAAAATGGGCCGACGGGCAAGCGGACATACCCGGCTATTCGGTGGACGAAGGCGTGGCGAGAAAACTGGGCATCGGCCCCGGCGACACGATCACGCTCAATATCAGCGGACAGACGCGCACCGGACCTGTCCTGAACTTCCGCACAGTGGACTGGACTGGGCTGGACCTCGACTTCCCCATCATCGCCACGCCGGCCACATTCGCCGGTATTCCCCATACCCTTGCGGCGTCCATAAAGGCGAAACCGGGCGAGCGCGAGGCGCTTGAAATTTTCATCAAGAACCGCTTTCCCGACACAGCGCTGATTCGCGTGGCGGATGTGCTGGCGTCACTGGGCAGGGTTTTGGATGCTGTTGTTGCGGGGCTGGAGGCCGCGGCGCTGATGTGCGGACTGGCCGCGCTGGTGGTGCTGGCGGGCAGCGTATTGCAGGGCCTGCGCGGACGCACGGATGAGGCCGTGCTGTTCAAGGTGCTGGGCGCACGCCGCAGGCAGCTTCTGGGGCAGGTAACGATGGAGTTTCTGGGACTGGGGACGCTGGTGGCGTTGGCTGCGGTGCCACTGGGCCTGATCGTCGCCTATGGCGTGGCGAAGGCGGCGGGCCTTGAAAGCGTCAGCGTACCGTGGGGCGAAAGCATCGGACTGGCCGCGGCGGCGATTGGCGTAACGCTGATCGTCGGACTGGCCGCAACAGCGGGGGCGTACACCGCCACACCGGCAAGGGTACTGAGGAACCGGCGAATTTGAGTTTGGAGTCAGAAAGTGGACGCAACAGGCTTCGCGCCTGTAACCAGAACGTTATCAACCGCTGCTGGACGGGCGCTGTCCGTATTCTCTAGTATGACTATCAGAATCAAACAAACCCGAGGGGGCGAAGTTGGCTGATAAACCAGCGATCAAGATAATGGAATGGTCCGAGAAGTTCATTGTTGATAACGGCCTTATCGACAACGACCACAAGTTCCTGATTGAACTGATCAATGAATTCAACGAGAACGTCCCCAACTTCAGTACGCCTGAAGACATGAAGCCCTATCTGCTTTCCCTGAAGAAATACACCCAGACCCATTTCGCGCGCGAGGAGCGGCTGCAAGAGGCGGCGCAGTACAATATGCGCAAGGAGCACCGCGTGGAGCACCGCGACATGATCGCCCAGCTGGACAGGATGATCGCGAAGGCCGAGACGGCCGAAGGCGGGGCAGTCACCGATGCGGCGGTGGAAATATCGACATTTCTGACCGACGTGTGGCTGGTCAATCACATTCTGGTCAACGACCTGCCCATGCGGCCCTTCGTCGACGGCATGGTGGAAGAGGCCGCCAACCTGATGGATATTCGCGCATAGAACGACGCTGGAAGCAGGGGTAAGCGCTGCGGAAAATGCCCTCAACAACTGAAGGTTGGTGGGGCGGGCATCGCCGGGGCGGATATCGGGCAAGGGATCAACATCGCCTCATTCGGGGCGGCTCCAGTTCATCACGTTCCGCAACGTCCTTGCGGGCCATTGCAACCTTGTCGACGAAGGGTGAGGTCATGGCCCGAACCAGCGCGCTGTAATCAAGCCCGAACGTGACCTCGGCGCCGACGGCCATGGGACGATTACCGCAATCCAGAACAAGATGATCGCTGCTGGCGCCGATAATTCTGGTGCCGACGGGGGCCCGCAGGCCATCAGGATCGACGTCCTGGCATCCGATGGCGAGGATCGTCTGTGAAATGTGGCCGCGATTAACGGCAGGTGGCTTTGCACCAAACGCCGTTTGGCCAATCTCACCCCATGGCTGGGTCGGCTTTACCTTGTGTTCAATGACTTCCGCGACGAGGGTTATGGCATCGCCATGAAGGCCGTCAATGGGCTGGCGATGCAGCGGCTCCAATCCCAGCAAAAGTGACTCACCCAAACGCAGATCGTTAATCCGACCGGTGCTGCCGCCGCCGAGCGCCCACTTGATACTGGCGGAATTTCCGCCGGAAACGATTTCGAGGGCAGTGCCGAAGGCTGCATCAATGGAATCCGCCAGGGCCGAGAGCTTTCCCATGTTGTTTTGATCGGGTGCGACGCCGCTGCGGCAGGCGAGATTGGTGCCAATGCCCTTAAGCTGAATATTCGGCAAACGCAGTACTTCACGAACGCTTTCGTGCAGGTTGTCCGGCATGATCCCTTCGCGGAGGTCGCCAAGTTCGACCATAAGCACAACCCCGTGGCTTCGCCCTGCCGATCCGGCGGCGCTCGACAATTTTCTGATCACGTCGAGTTCTGTGTTGAAGCTGATATCAGCCGCGGCGATAACCCGTTCGACCTGGCTCATCATCGGCGAGCGGATCAGCGATATCCGCGTCGCCACACCCCGGCGGCGCATCGCTTCGATATTTTCCACGCGGGAGTCGCCAAGCCCGCCCACGCCCGCTTCCAGCCAGACATCGGCAATCCCGGGATATCCCGGGAAAGCCTTGGTAACGCCCGTGATGGCAATACCGTGCGCGCCCAGCCGCTCAACAAGGGTCAAGGCGTTGTGTTTGATTTTATCGAGGTCGATCTGTAACCGTGGCGTGGTCATCCGGCCAATGCGAGCCGCCTCGCATCAAGCGCGGGAAATGCCGACAGGACCATGTCAACCAGACGCGCGGGCGGACGGGTCAGCGCATCGGTGACAGGGATGGAGAATTCCTGCCCATAACGCACGATAGCCGCTTCAACCTCAGCATCGCTCATATTCTCGTGGTTGATGGTGATTCCGATGACACGGGTATCGGCGAACGTCTGGATAAGATTGATTTCGCTGGCCACCGTTGGCATCGCGATCTTGGGAAAATCACCAAGATTGACCCGCCCCGGCGCATGCTGCAACACAACGCCATCGGGGCAACTGCCGCGCAGGATGAAGGTAGAGGTCAGGTAGGCGGGGTGGCTGAGCGCACCTTGCCCTTCGACAATAATCACATCGGGATTTTCAGATTCGAAGGCTTCGACGACGGTGGCTTCCATCTCTCCCGAACAGAATTGCGAGGGAATGGCATCAAGCGCGATGCCATGACGCGCACCCTGTATCAACCCGGTCTGACCGGTACCAACCATCACCGCCTTGAGGCCATAATCATTAAGGGCGCTGGTCAGGATGGTCGCCGTCGTGCGTTTTCCGATAGCGCCATCGGTGCCCAACACGGCAATACGCGGGCAAGTAACTTCGGCGATCCGACCGCTAAACATGCGCAGGTCTTTCTTGGTGCGGGGCTTGCGCACATCCAGGATGACCACGTTATTCGCTGCACTGGCCGCGGCAAACTCAGGGTCTTCGTTCAGGAATTCATGAAGGCCGTTGACAATGTTCATGCCAAGACCAATGGCTTTCAGCACCAGCAGGCGCTCAGGTCCCGATAGCATGCCGCTCGCAGGGGCCATCCCGAAGATGAAATAATCCGGCACAAACCCCGCGTGCGCCAGGGCGTCCGCAAGATCGCTACAAACGGGGATAGCATTGGGCTTTTCGTCCAGTATGACGCCTGTGTCCTGCCCTGCTTTCTCGCTGTCGATAACCGAGAGTATCCGATATTTCTCCGAGTAACGGACGAGACCGTTTGCCGTTTTCCCGTCGAGGGACCCGAAGTTTTCTTCGCAATAAACGATTGCCGTTGACGAGCGGCGGCTTTTGCCAGCGAGGAGGGGCGGCGCATTTTTTGTGGGCATTATGGCTCCTGCATATGGAGTTTGAACCGCGACGGTAGCGCCGCAGGTTCATCGATTTTCTGCTTTGGCATGACCACGTAAAAAAGCGTTGTGATTATCTGCCGGAGGGGCAGATACACCGCGTCATGAAAGCGCCGACGGTGGCCAGCGCCAGCAACGGCGCTTCAAAACCCGACGTGAAATCTTTCTTGGATCTGCAAACATTCACTACGGACTATTATTCGATATAAAATAATCTGTATATATTGATCGAGTTTCTTATGCAGTATATATCACAAATCACGCTATTATTAATTAATTATAAAAATAAAAGCATCCACCTGATTCATGATGTGATTTACAAAGATAACCTTTTTATTTTTATATAATCGAATTATTTTCATTGTGTTGAACATGAACATTGCAATGGAATGGAATGCCCATCACGTGAGGCTCAAAAATCCTTTTCGGCACAGTCGTTACGTCCTTAGCCTGACCTTCTCACAGGGAAGGGCATGACGAGACATTCTCCGCGGGCCAACCGGTTGATAGCTGGCGCCCCCATGATTTTGGGCGTCGTGGCCCTGATATGGTATGAATCAGGCATGAACGGCAGCGACAAAAACCCCCGGCGACGGCGGGGTTTAGGGCCAGAACCGGGTTGGAACCTGGTTCGTATAAGGGGGAATGGTGGGCCCGGCAGGACTCGAACCTGCAACCAGACCGTTATGAGCGGCCGGCTCTAACCAGTTGAGCTACAGGCCCCCTGAGCTATAGACCCCCAAGGGGGGGATAGCGGAAAACTGATAGCAGAAGAAGGCGGGAGGGAACAGCCCGCAGGCG
>JAPHTL010000296.1 GCA_026193355.1 Rhodospirillales bacterium | reverse complement strand
GGGCTATATCGCGCTTGCCGTCGATCTTTACGACGGAAAGGTGGCGGACACCCGCGAAGGGGCCATGGCCCTGATGCAGGGGATGGATGCCAGGGTTGCAACCGAAAAGCTGACCACCCTGATCGAATGGCTGCGCGCCCATGAAAATGGCACCGGCAAGGTGGGAACGGTCGGTTGGTGTTTCGGCGGCGGCTGGTCGTTGAACTGCTCGATGGCTGTTCCGGTGGACGCCACGGTGGTCTATTACGGAAACGTCGCCAAGAAGTCAGAAAACCTGAAGGCCCTGTCCGGCCCCGTTCTCGGCCATTTCGGGCGCAAGGACGCCAATATCAACGCCGAGATGGTCGGCGGGTTCGAGACGGCGATGCAGGCGGCGGGCAAGACGGACCTGACGGTCTACTGGTACGACGCCGACCACGCCTTCGCCAACCCCACCGGCGCGCGCTACGACGGGCCCAGCGCCAAACTGTCGTGGGAACGCACCCTGGCGTTTTTTGAGCAGAAATTGAAATAGGTGGTGAGATTCTTCTGCGAACGCGCCCGTGAAGGCAGGCGCGATACGGTCAGGGCCTGTCTTGCGTAACCTTGATGACGCCTGCCAGATCAGCCAGACCGTTGGCGAAATCCTTGCCCTTGTGGATGATCACGACCGACGGGGGAAGTTTTCCCAATCTGTCGTCGTCGAAGGATGTCAGGAGGCCCACCGGGATATGGGCGGTCGCCTCCATGGCGGAAAGCGCGCGGGCCACGTCCGTGCCCCAGAGATCGTCCATCACGGCGGAGATGATCACCGCATCCGGGCGCATGTTGACGGCGAACTGCAGGGCTTCCAATCCTGAACCTGCCGAAACCATGCGATAGCCAAGGCTGAAAAACTCCCGTTCCACGGCTTTCCTGAGAACATCGCTGTTGATGGCGACAAGAACCTCGACGTGGCCTGCTTGTTGATTGAAGTCCGGGGACCATTTTGCAGGAAGACGACGCAGAATCCCCTTTATGTCCGCCTGGGACGGTTCGGCGCCAGCGTCGAGAATGCCCTGCATGCTGTCGAGGAATTTCTGGGTGTCCCGCGCGTGCGCCCCGGAAAGGGATTTCGCATCCGAGAGGTAATCTTCAAGCCGGTGCGCGATGATGGAGATGGTTGGAAAGCCGAAAGTGCCCCCCATGCCCTTGATGGAATGTGCGCTCCTGCGAATTTCAGAGAGCGTTGATTCCCCGTCACGTTCGCCGTTCTGCCAGGACACGAGAAGCTCACCAACCTCGGTGAGGTTATCCCCCGCGTCTTCGATAAATTCCGTCTGAAACTGGTCCAGAATGTTATCGAGTTTGGAAAAATCAAATCCACCAGCAGTCATTGTTGTATGACCCCGCTAAAGAAGTTTCCAGTTGTAGATGTTGCTTCCAAAGGCAGGTTACAAGTCTCGGGCGTGGTTGATTGTGGTTTGCGCAATGACTACGGGCAAAATAAAACCCCGGAACCATCAGGCTCCGGGGCTTTGTTTCGCAACCGAACCGGATCAGCGGCCGGTTAGCGGTTCTGGCGGTTGTCGATCAGGTCGTCGACCACCGAAGGATCGGCAAGGGTCGAGGTATCGCCAAGGTTGGAGAAATCGTTCTCGCCGATCTTGCGCAGGATGCGGCGCATGATCTTGCCCGAACGGGTTTTGGGCAGGCCGGGCGCGAACTGCAACCAGTCGGGCGAGGCGATGGGTCCGATTTCCTTGCGGACCCACTGCACCAGCTCCTTCTTCAATTCGTCCGATGATGCAACACCCGCATTCAGCGTGACATAGGCATAGATACCCTGCCCCTTGATGTCGTGCGGTGCGCCGACAACGGCGGCTTCGGCCACCTTCGGGTGCGCCACCAGGGCGCTTTCGACTTCGGCCGTACCCATGCGGTGACCCGAGACGTTGATCACGTCGTCGACGCGGCCGGTGATCCAGTAGTAGCCGTCCGCATCGCGGCGGCAGCCGTCGCCGGTGAAGTACTTGCCCTTGTAGGTGCTGAAGTACGTCTGCACGAAGCGCTCGTGATCGCCGTAGACCGTGCGCATCTGGCCCGGCCAGCTGTCGGTGATGCACAGGTTGCCCTCGCAGGCCCCTTCCAGCGGCTTGCCGTCGGCATCGACGATCTGCGGCTGGACGCCGAAGAACGGCCGTGTGGCGGACCCGGGCTTCAGTGCGGTCGCGCCGGGCAGCGGGGTGATCAGGATGCCGCCCGTTTCGGTTTGCCACCAGGTATCGACGATGGGGCAGCGACTGTCGCCCACCACCTCGTAATACCACTTCCACGCTTCCGGATTGATTGGCTCGCCCACCGTGCCCAGCAGACGGATCGACTTGCGGCTGGTCTTGCTTACCGGCCCGTCGCCATCACGCATCAGCGCGCGAATGGCGGTGGGAGCGGTGTAGAAGATGTTGACGTTGTGCTTGTCGCAAACCTGCCAGAAGCGGCTGGTGTCGGGATAATTTGGCACACCTTCGAACATCAGGGTGATGGCGCCGTTGGCCAGCGGGCCGTAAACGATGTAGCTGTGGCCAGTGACCCAACCCACGTCCGCCGTGCACCAGTAGACATCCCCGTCGTGATAGTCGAAGACATACTGATGCGTCATCGACGCATAGACCATATAGCCGCCGGTGGTGTGCAGCACACCCTTGGGCTTGCCGGTCGAACCCGATGTATAAAGAATGAACATCGGGTCTTCGGCGTTCATCTCTTCGGGCGCAAAGGTCGCAGGCTGATCGGCGATGGCTTCGTGATACCAGACGTCGCGCTTGCCGTCCCAATCGATCTTGCCGCCGGTGCGCTTGACCACGAACACGGTATCGACCGTCGGGCACTTGGCGACGGCGGCGTCGGTATTGGCCTTGAGCGGGATCGGCTTGCCGCCGCGCACCCCTTCGTCGGCGGTAATGACGCAATGGCTGTCGCAGTCCTGAATGCGCCCGGCCAGCGCGTCGGGCGAGAAACCGCCAAACACGACGGAATGGATGGCCCCGATGCGGGTGCAGGCCAGCATGGCGTAGGCGGCCTCGGGAATCATCGGCATGTAAATCGTGACGACGCTGCCCTTCTTGACGCCACGCGCGCGCATTGCGCCGGCCAGCTTGCAAACCTCGGCGTGCACTTCCTTGTAGGTAATGTGCCTGGAGTCGTTGGGATTGTCGCCTTCCCAGATGATCGCCGTCTGGTCGCCGCGCTTGTCCAGATGCCGGTCGAGGCAATTGACCGAGGCGTTCAGCGTCCCGTCATGGAACCACTTGATGGTGACCGGCGCGTTGTAATTGACCTCCTTGACCTTGCTGTATGGCTTGATCCAGTCGATGCGCTTGCCGTGCTCGCCCCAGAAACCTTCGGGGTTATCGACCGAGTTCTTGTACATCGCAAGGTACTTGTCGTTATCAACCCACGCCTTGGCGGCAAGGTCGCCGGGAACCGGAAAAATGGTGTCGTCTGACATGATTGCGGGCCTCTCCCTGTTTTACCCGGTTATTGTTGCCGGGTTATTCGCTGTATTGCGGCGGCATGCTGAAACGGTATCAGTCTGAGCGTCGCCGCACCCTTGAACGCGTATGGGATTATCAAAGAAAAAACCGCAGGAAACAAGGGCTGCCACCGGCCATTCACGGCAAAGTGGTATGACCATGTTGGCGCAGGAGCGCTACAGGCGGACTTTGACCGTCCCGCCCTCGACGATGGCGGGAACCACCGACAGGCCCTTGCCCGTGCAAGGGCCGGAAACGCAGTGCCCGTCATTGATGCGGAACAGCGCGCCGTGGGTGGCGCACTGGATCAGGGTTTTCTCAACGTTGAGAAAACGGCCCGGTGTGAAGTCCAGCGGCGAACCGATATGCGGGCAGGCGTTGACGTAGGCATGGACCGCCTTGCCTTGCCGCACCGCCAGAACGCTGATGCGCTTCCCGTCGGTGGTTTCGATGGCGAAACCGTTGCTGTCACCGTCGGGTATTTCTTCCAGTTGGCACAGGGTCTTAAGGTCGCTCACGGCTTCACGCCGCCCATTTCGCAGAGAATTTTCCAGGCGTCGTCGTCGATCGGCATGACGGACAGGCGCGACTGGCGGATCAGGGCCAGGTGATCGAGCCGCCCGTCCTCCTTGATCTGCTGCAACGTGACAGGGGTCTTCAGGGCCCCAACGGTCTTGACGGCGACCATGCCGAACCGGCCCGAAGGGTCGGTGGGGTCGGGGTGGTATTCCTTCGCCACCTCGACGATGCCGACGATCTGCTTTTCATTGACAGAATGGTAGAAGAAGACGCGGTCGCCTTTCTTCATCGCCTTCATGTTGTTGGCGGCCTGATGATTGCGCACACCGTCCCAGCCTTCCGTGCCCTTCTTTACCTGGTCGTCCCACGACCAGGAACCCGGTTCCGTTTTCATAAGCCAGTACGCCATTGCGGCTCCTTTCATTGTTTCGGCTTTCAGGCGCCGAAGCGCTCTTCCCGCAGGGGGCGGGAAAGAAGGCCCGAGAACGTGGCGTCGATATCGGCGTGGTGGTTCAGAATGCCATCCATCGCCGTGCAAATGGGCAGTTCGACATTGTGGCGGCGTCCGAGGTCGGTGACCGAGGAGGCGGTGAACACGCCTTCGGTGACCGCCTTGCGTTCGGCCAGGATATCGGCCAGCACACGGCCCTTGCCCAGCTCGACGCCAAGCGAGAAGTTGCGCGATTGCATGGCGTTGCAGGTCAGGACCAGATCGCCAAGCCCCGAAAGCCCCATCAGGGTTTCCGGTTGACCGCCCTTCGCCTTGCTGAGGACGGCGATCTCGGACAGCCCACGGGTTATCAGCGCAGCGCGGGCATTATCACCCATGCCCTTGCCCTCGACGATGCCACAGGCAATCGCCAGCACGTTCTTGACCGCACCGCCCATTTGCGCGCCGATCAGGTCCCTGCTGCCGTAGGGACGGAAGTTGTGGCTGGCCAGCGCCGTCATCAGCGTATGTTCCATCTCTGCCGTTTGCGCCGCAAGGGTGATGGCGGTGGGCAGGCCAAGCGCGACCTCCTTGGCGAAGCTGGGGCCGGACAGCACTGCAAGTGGAACGTCTTCGCCCAGTGTCTCGGTGACCACTTCGCTCATCAGGGAACCTGAATCCTGCTCGATTCCCTTGGCGCAGATGACTGCGGGCACACCTTTTTTCCAGTGCGGGGCGATTTCCGCGCAGACCGGGCGGAGGAACTGCGCCGGTGCGACCAGAAGAACCGCATCGGCGAATGCGGCCAGTTCGGCCAGTTCGGTGGTGGCGGTGATCCCCGGATCAAGCGCTACGCCGGGCAGGAAAGGGGTGTTTTCATGCGTCTTGTTTATGGCCTCTGCCACTTCCGTCTCGTGCGCCTGAATCAGCACATCGCGGCCCGCGCTCCGGGCGGCGGCAGCCAGTGCGGTGCCCCATGCGCCTGCGCCGACAATTCCGATTTTCTGCATCGCACTCCCCCGATGAAAACGGTGACGCTTTTCTTATGCCCGCTGTGGCGGCGGCGGGCAAGCGGCTCTCAGG
>JAPHTL010000261.1 GCA_026193355.1 Rhodospirillales bacterium | reverse complement strand
GATCGCACAGATGGAATCAATGCGGCAGACCCTTTTGAACCTGATCAACCGGTGTCATGGTGATAATCGTCCAGACTGTCCGATTCTCAACGATCTTGCCGGTGGTTGCCAATGATTGACCGTTACATCAAGGGAATACCTGCCATTGCCTGATAACGACATCGGGAAGAACCATCGAAAAAAGCTTTCGGGCGGGGTGCGGTTGAACCCTGTGCGTCAGCTGATCTACGTTGCCGTTGCCGTTGCGGCCATGCTGATTGGTTATCTCGTCATCCCGTTTTTCGTTTCTTCCAACGGAAACGGCGTCAGTCCGCCTGCTGCGAACGAAAAATCCTCTGTGCAACCCTGGTACAAGAACAAGTCAGAGGCTCCGCTTCTGATAACCGCCCCCGATGCGCCCTTGACCCATTACGAAGAGGCGCTTTCAAGCGATGTCTACGAACACCCGGAAAACGGCGCGCGCCCAAAAGCGTCCATCAAGGTATCCCAGTCCTTGACCGCTCAAGAAGGGGCTAGCCGCGTGGCCATGGCGGTGCCTGATGCAGCCGTACCACAGGTCGTTTCCCCACAGCCGCCGCTGCCGCTATCGCCCGCTTCCCCGGCGGTTCAGGTGGCGGATGAGGCCAGGGTCGCCGTGTTGGCGCGCCCACCCGAGGCCCCGGAACGGGTTGAGGAGGAGGGCGGTCAGCCCGTCTGGTTGAAGAATGCGGTTCATTCATCGGCGCAGGAACCGCTGCCGATGGTCGCCATTGTCATTGATGACGTGGGGATCGACCGCAGACGCTCTCGCAGGATTATCGATCTGCCGCCGCCGCTCACCGTTTCCTTCCTTCCCTACACCCATGATCCGGCTGAAATGGCGGCCAACGCGCATGGCAAGGGGCATGAACTAATGGTCCACGTATCCATGGAGCCGGGAAGCGCCACTGCGGATCCTGGGCCGAATGTCCTTATGGCCAATCATGACCGTCAGGAGTTGATCGATCGATTGGACTGGGCCCTTTCGCGCTTTGACGGCTATGTGGGGGTCAACAACCATATGGGCAGCCGTTTCACCGCCGATCCCGCCAGCATGGCGACGTTGATGGAAGAGTTGAAGCACCGTGGACTTCTTTTCCTAGACTCGCGGACCAGCCCGCAAACGGTCGGCGGTGATGTTGCCGCCCTCTATGGCGTCCCCTATGCCGAGCGAAACGTTTTTATTGATAACGAGAACAATGTCGAGGCGGTCCGCAGGCAATTGCGTGAACTTGAGGCGCTTGCCCGTCGCAAGGGATATGCGATTGGAATCGGCCATCCAAGGGACGCGACGATTGAGGCGTTGGCCACTTGGCTGCCCGAACTTTCAGGGCGTGGCATTGTTCTGGTTCCGCTTTCGAAGATCGTTATGATCCGGGAAGAAAAACGCGTTAAAACAGATGGTTGAGTGAATGCAATAATGTAAAAGGTGATGTTATGGATGTTGTCTATCGTGTTGAAGGGATGAGTTGTGGTGGATGCGTGAACTCCGTCACCAGGGCCATACAGGCAGTCGCGCCCTCAGCGGTGGTCAGCGTCGAGTTGGAGACCAAGCGCGTCACGGTCACCGGTATCGACGACGACGACATGATCCGGCAGGCGGTAGAGAATGCCGGCTTCGATTTCGGAGGTCGGATCTAGAGCCTGGTTAGCGTTCCGTGGCGAAACGCACGGCTTCCTGCGCTGCACGGATCAGGGCCTTGGCCTTGTTGCAGCTTTCCTGATATTCGCCCTCGGGATCGCTGTCGGCGACGATGCCGCCCCCGGCCTGCGCATAGAGGGTCCCATCCTTCACCAGCGCCGTTCTTAGCGCTATGCACGTATCCATGTCGCCATCCGCGCCAAAATAACCGATGCAACCGGCGTAAAAACTCCGTCGTTCGGTTTCCAGTTCGTCGATGATCTCCATCGCGCGCACCTTCGGCGCGCCCGAAACCGTTCCGGCCGGAAAGCCTGCCATCAGTGCGTCCATGGCGTCATGTTTCGGGTCGATTTGGCCCTCGACATTGGAAACGATGTGCATGACGTGGGAGTAGTATTCGACAATCTCCCTCTGGGTCACCTTGACCGTTCCGATTTTTGCGACCCGGCCCACATCGTTGCGCCCCAGGTCAAGCAGCATCAGGTGCTCCGCAAGTTCTTTGGGGTCTGATTTAAGGTCGGCGGCAAGTTCCTCGTCCTGTTCCGGCGTGGCGCCGCGCGGTCGCGTTCCTGCGATGGGCCGGATCGTGACTTTTCCATCACGCAGGCGGACGAGAATTTCCGGGCTTGAACCAACAAGCGAAAAGCCGTCGAAATCAAGGAAGAACAGGAACGGCGAAGGGTTGGTGCGGCGAAGGGCGCGATAGAGCGAGAAAGGTGGCAGGGTGAACGGCAACGTGAACCGCTGCGACAGAACCGCCTGAAAGATATCGCCCGCGAAAATATACTGCTTCGCCTTGCGCACCATTTCATGGAAGGCTTCGCGGGTCATGTTTGATTTGGGGGCGGGCAACACGCCTGTTTCAGATCCCGCTTCCCGTCGATAGGGCAGGTTGCGGCTGAAGTCGTTCACCACCTCCGACAGTCTTTCGCAGGCCTGATCGTAGGCGTGGCGCGCATCGATCCCTTCCTTCGGTCGAACCGGGGTAACAACGGTCACGACATCCTCGATGGTGTCGAAAACGGCGATTACGGTCGGCCGGAGGAAAATTCCGTCGGGAATGCCCAGGGTATCGGGGTTGTTGTCGGGCAACTTTTCGGCAAGTCGGACCGTGTCGTAGCCCATATAGCCGAACAGACCGGCCGCCATTGGGGGCAACCCGCGGGGCAGGGTCACCTTTGATTCGTCTATGATGGCGCGTAGTGAATCAAGCGTTCCGCTTTTCTCGGACACGGGACAGGGTTCGAAGGCACCGGCGTCGTAACGCGCTTTTCGGTTGATCTCGGCGCGGTTTCCGAAACACCGCCAAATCACATCCGGCTTCAGCCCAATGAAAGAATAACGGCCCCGGATCGAGCCGCCTTCGACCGATTCAAGCAAAAAGCTGTTGGGGCGTCCATCGGCCAGCTTGAGCATTGCAGACACGGGCGTTTCAAGGTCGGAAACCAGTGTGGTCCAGACAACCTGATGCTCCCCACGGTCGTAAGGGGCGGAAAACGCGTCGAATTCAGGAAGGGCTTTCATGGTGCCCCTTGTCAGTAAAGGCTTTCAACCAGCTGCGTGTTGATGCTTGCGCCGTGCTTGAGGCGCAGGGATTCGGAAAACTGCGCCATAAGGTCGCCCGCGATCGCATTCCTGATCTGATCTCGCTCCGCCTTGCCGGTATCCGCGGCGTCGCTCAGGGACGGCGTCTTGATGTCGGTGACACGGATTATGGCGTAGCCATCGGGATGCGGGGCCAGCCCCACATTGCCCTTGTGTGTGGCAAAGGCGACGGTGACAACTTCCCGCGGCGTTGCGGACGGACTGTTCCTGTCAGGCGTGCGCTTGAATGGGGGCAGTATTTCCGGCGTGATGCCCGCATCCTTGCCGATGTCCGCAAGTGCTTCACCGCCTTTTGCGCGTTCAAGCGCCTTCTCGGCCAAAGCCTTGGCGATTTCGCTTCGCTTCATCCCCTGCCATGCGTTAACCGCCATGTCACGAATCTCGTTCAGGGGACGCACTGCGGGCGGAGTTACGGAATCAACGCGAAGGATGATGTAGCCATCCTTTCCGGTGTCGACCAGTTCGCTCTGGCTTCCGGCATCTGTTTCAAAAGCCGCTTTTGCAAAGGCGGGCAGCCCGGCGACGCCAGCAAGCGTTTTTCCATCAGGGCCGCGCCCGCTTGCGTCGATGGCGTCCACGGTACCTTTCCTGATGTTCAGGGACGTGGCGATTTCATTGATGGAGGCTCCGGCGGCCAGTTCGTCTTCGATCCGGTTGGCCATTTCGTAAAGGCTTTCGATCGCCTTTTCCTTCGCCAGTTCGTCACGTAGCTGGGCCTTGACCTCGTCAAAGGAGCGTTGGGCCGAGCGTTCGATCTTGGTGATGCGGACGATATGCCACCCCAGTGGGCTTTGAAGCGGAACACTGAAACCGCCCTGCGGGATGGCGAAAACGGCTTCCTGCAGTTCTTCCGGGAACTCATCCTTGGTCAGAAGCGAAAGGGAGGTTTTTCCCATGCCGCCGATTTCTGCGGCGACCGCATCGAAGTTTTCACCCGAGGAAAGCTTTACGTGCGCAGCGTCCGCGGACTTCTGGTCGGTAAACACCAACTGTTCGATGGAGCGTCGCTGGGGGGCATTGAACTCATTGGCGCGATCTTCATAGGCCTGCCGGATGGCTTCCTCGTCTATGGCGACTTCCCCGGCGAGGTCGGCCGCATTAACTGTTGCGTAGCTGATCTTGCGGTATTCCGGCGCGGTGAACATCCGCTCGTTTTCCTTGTGAAAGGCTGCGAGCTCGTCATCAGATGGCGTTGCGTCGGCCTCGATTTCATCGGCCGCAAACAGAAGCATTTCAACCGTCCGGGTCTCTTCGCGATAGGCGTGAAGCGGGGCGAGCAAGGAATTCGGGACGGTGCTTCCCGCTTCAAGCGCCTGAACGACCGGGCGGCGCAAAAGATCGCCCTGAACCATGGCGACGAACTGGTCTTCGCGAAGATTGTTTTCGTAGAGAACCTGCTCGAACGTGATCCGGTCGAACTTGCCCGTTTGGCCCTTGAATGTATCGGCGCTCTTTATTTCCGCCAGCACCTGGCTGTCGTTGACGGCAATCCCGAGATCGCGCGCTTCTTCATCAATGAGCGTCCTGGCGACAACCCGCTGAACGACGGCGTTCATGATCCCAAGTTGGCGGATTTGTTCGGGGTCGAAACGGTCGCCAAGAACAGGTCGCAGACGCTGCATCTCCCGCTCATACTCGCTGCGCAGGTCCCCGGCGAAAAGCTCTGTGTCGCCGACGGTCGCAACCACATCGCGGGCGCCCGGCCCCCTGAGCATGTCGCCAACGCCCCATGCGGCAAAGCTGAGGATCAGAAGGCCGAGAAGCAGTTTGACGACGATGGATCCCGAGCGTTTGCGAATAGCGTCAAGCATTGTGTTTCCAAGCGAATGTTAGCGGTTGAACGGCGATTTTGCGGCGCATCATAGGAGTGCTGCCGCTTGCCCGCAACACGGAAATCCTGAAAAAACCAAGGCTCAAGAACCTGTTACCTTTGGCCGGTTCCTGCCCAGAGGGGTGGTGCGCGGATACGGTTGGCTGTGCTAAACGAAAAGCTGTGTCACAAAATGGCGTGGCGACGAGACAACAGAAATATGGGGAAACAGGATATGACCGCAGCCCGACGCCCGTTGATAGCCGGCAACTGGAAAATGAATGGCCTCAAGGCCGATGGACTGGACCTTGCGACGGAAGTGGCG
>JAPHTL010000301.1 GCA_026193355.1 Rhodospirillales bacterium | reverse complement strand
TCGGGGTCGTACCCCGCCTTGCTGATGTAGCGGACGCCGAGCGAATCCGCCTCGAACTCCTGCTGGCGTGAAAAGCCCTGGATGAAAGCGGTGGCGCCGTACTGGGCCATTTCCATCAGTCCGCGGCTGCCTGTGGCCGCGCCCAGCGCCACCAGTCCGAACTGGGCTAACATGGCGGAGCTAAGTCTTTCGGCCGTATGGCGTGCATTGACGTGCCCCAGTTCGTGGGCGATGACGCCGGCCAGTTCCGCCTCGTTGCTGGCCAACGCCAGCAATCCCCGCGTGATGTGGACGAACCCGCCGGGCAGGGCGAAGGCGTTGACAATCGGCGAATTGAGGATGACGAAGGAATAGGGAAACTGAAGTTCGGTATGTTGGGCCAGCCGCCGCCCGATATCGTCGATGTAGGCTTTCAGGGCGGGGTCCTGATATTCGCCGCCGAATTCCTTGACCAGTTTCGGGTGTTCCCGGCGGCCGATATCAACGTCATCCTTCTCGGAATAAAGACCGGTAAAGCTTGTTCTGCCCGTCGCCGGATTGGTCGTCACACATCCGCTCAACCCGGCGGCCGCAACGCTTGCCAGCGCGCCGCCTGTAAATTGCCTGCGGGTGATTTTCCTGCCCGTTGTTTGCGCCATCAGCCCAACCCATCCCCATTTAATGACAAGATATTAACGCCCACTGCCGTCGCGTCCAACCGTCCTGGGTGTTATTCGAAAGCCTCAATCTGCTCGGGGTGGGTGGCTTCGATCATCGGCCCATTCCGCGACCTCAACCAGCCGCGCACCCGGATTGTCCTCCCCTTGAGTAACAATGGATCGACGCCGGTTTTTTCAAAAAGGCGCAAGGCGCGGCGGTGGATCGCCACGGTAAAGTCCGTTCGCCAGTTCCGCC
This sequence comes from Rhodospirillales bacterium, assembly GCA_026193355.1. GTDB lineage: Bacteria > Pseudomonadota > Alphaproteobacteria > Rhodospirillales > JAPHTL01 > JAPHTL01. The sequence goes on along the minus strand of JAPHTL010000301.1, from coordinate 1,627 downwards.
CGAAATTGAGATAGACGGTGCCCTTTACGTTGGCCGTATCGACGACACGGCCTTCGACCAGTTGAAAGGTATCGATGAGGGCGGGTGTCTCGCCCGGATTCCGGATCGCATAGTACGGATTGCTCCAGATGCCGCGGCGCGCGGCGCGGGCCTCGCGCTCGATGGCGTAGAGGTCGGCGGCGCGTGATCGATTGTCGGCGAAGGTATAGACGCGGGCCAGTCCCAGACGGACCATCTCGCCCTGCAACCACCGCCCGTCTTCGTGGAACAGATGCGCAAGGGTGCGCCCATGCCTGTCCATGCCTTCGCCCTCAATGCGCAGTTCGATCGTTTGCCCGATGATCAAGGCCTCCAGCGCCTGTTTCGCTTCTTCCGCAAGGGGCCAGGCAACGAAACCGGTTCGACCGAGAGGCAGTTTGGGGGCCTGAATTCCGGTCATGCGAACCTGTCGCCCGTCCGAAAGAACGACGGTGTCGCCGTCAATTACCGTTCTGACAGACAATCGTTCGGCCGTGGCCGGCGCCGATGAAAAGGCGGTGATCGTCAGCATCAGGAAAAGGGTGAAGGGTCGCATGAAGGGAGGATACCCGCCGTCGCGCCTTCGGACAGTGGTAATTTGACGATCCGCAAAGAAAAATCTTTGGAATACCCCTAGCGTCGGGCAGGGTAATGAAGCGCGCCGCCCCCTCCATCCGGCGGCGCGGAGGGGAAACAGAACAAACGAGAACGCTGCCTTGATGGATGCCTCGCACGGCCGGCAAAACCTTTATCCGGACCTGAGCCCATACGACACCGGGTGTCTGGGGCTTGATGGGCTTCACAAGATGTACTGGGAACAGGGGGGGAATCCCTGCGGAATCCCGGTCGTCTTCCTGCATGGCGGTCCCGGCGCGGGCATCCAGCCGTTGCACCGCCGGTTTTTTGATCCTGCCCGTTATCGCATTGTTGCTTTCGACCAGCGCGGGTGTGGCCGTTCCCGCCCCCTGGGGGAATTGCATGACAATACGACCGACGACCTCATCGCCGATATGGAACGGCTGCGCGAACACCTTGGGGTCGATCGCTGGCTGGTTTTCGGCGGGTCGTGGGGCAGCACGTTGGGTCTTGTCTATGCGTCGCGCTTCCCCGACCGCTGCCTTGGGCTGATCCTGAGGGGAGTATTTCTTGGATCGAAGGCGGAAATCGACTGGTTTCTCAATGGAATGGGAACGGTCTTTCCCGATGCATGGCGCCGCTTTGCGGAATTCCTGCCCGAGGACGAAAGGGGGGATCTGCTTTCCGCCTATTTCATGCGGCTCACCAATCCCAACCCGGCGATACATGGACCCGCCGCCGTTTCGTGGTGTGTCTATGAGAATTCCTGCTCGCACCTTTTGCCGCGCATGCCAGGGGCGGCCAGGGTTAAGGGCGCGCGCCACCCAAACCCCGCCGCCATCGCCCTCGCGCGTATCGAGGCTCACTACATGAAGAACGATTGTTTTCTTCCTGATGGCCACATTATGGACGCTGTCGGGCGTTTCCGTCATCTTCCCGCGACGATTGTGCAGGGGCGTTACGACATGGTTTGTCCCGTCGTTACGGCGGATGCGTTGTCCCGGGCCTGGCCGGAAGCCGATCTGAGAATCGT
>JAPHTL010000258.1 GCA_026193355.1 Rhodospirillales bacterium | reverse complement strand
CTTGGCCGTTCCAGCCCGGCGATGGTCATCAGCATCGTCGTTTTGCCAGACCCCGACGGACCGATGATGCCGACCGTCTCGCCACGGTCGATGGAAAGGTCGATGCCGCGCAGAATATTGACCTCGCCCGCCGCCCCTGACAGGGTGAGGTGAAGATCATTTAGCGCCACCGCAAGAACGGTCCCGTCCTTCATCGAATGTTCCGCCATGTCATTGCCGCCCAATACTTGTCCTGACACCGCATATTGCGCTTTCCGGCGCGTTGTCAATGCGGCATTCCTTGTTGCGCTGCTGGCGACGGCGATGATCACGGGATTGTGCGACTCGGCGCGGGCGGAAGACAATTTGCGCATCGTCGCCTTAGGCGACAGCCTGACGGCAGGGCTTGGCCTGTCACGCGCAGACGCCTTCCCCGCCCGGTTGGAGGCGACCCTTCGTGCAAAAGGCCACATGGTCACGGTGATCAACGCGGGGGTCTCGGGGGATACGACGGCGGGTGGTCTTTCGCGTCTGGAATGGATGCTGGCCGAACGCCCCGACATGGTCATCGTCGCGCTCGGGGCCAATGACGGCTTGCGCGGTATCGATCCCGCCGGCACGGAGGCCAACCTGGATGCCATTGTGACGCGTATCAAGCGGGATGGAACGGTCGTTTTGCTGGCTGGAATGCTGGCTCCGCCAAACCTTGGCCGCGAATACGGCGCGGCGTTCAACGGGCTTTTTCCCGGGCTGGCGAAAAAGCATGGCGTGGTTTTTTATCCCTTTTTCCTCGAAGGCGTCGCTGCGCAGCCGTCGCTCAATCAGGAAGATGGCATTCACCCCAACGAAGCTGGCGTTGACGTCATCGTTGGCGGAATCCTGCCCTTTGTCGAAAAGGCGATGGCGGCGCGCGGGCAATCAGGACGGAACAGATAAGAAAGATCGAAGATGGATTATACGACACTGGGACGAACGGACATCAGGGTCAGCCGCATCTGCCTCGGCACCATGACATTTGGGCAGCAGAACACCGAAGCCGAGGGTCATGCGCAGATGGATGCGGCGGTGGATGCAGGCGTCAATTTTCTCGATGCGGCCGAGATGTATCCGATCACGCCGACGAAGGAAACGCAGGGTGATACCGAAAGGTTCATCGGCACATGGCTGAAGGCGCGCAACAACCGCGACAAGGTTGTGATTGGAACAAAGGCCACCGGTCCTGGCGAATCGTTTCTTCATATTCGTGGTGGAAAGTCGCGCCATACGAAAGCCAACCTTGAAGAGGCGCTGGATGGCAACCTCAAACGCCTTCAGACGGATTATGTCGACCTCTACCAGCTTCATTGGCCGGACCGGGCCAGCAATCGTTTCGGCCAGCGGGGCTTTCAACCAGTAGAGGGCGAAACGTTCACGCCGCTTGAAGAAACACTGGGCGCACTGGGCGACATGGTCCGGGCGGGCAAGGTCCGCGCCATCGGCCTGTCGAACGAGACGCCGTGGGGCGTCATGTCGTTTCTGGCCTTATCCGACAGGCTTGGCCTACCCCGCGTGGCCACGGTGCAGAATCCCTATTCGTTGCTCAACCGGACCTATGAGATCGGCCTGTCAGAGATTTCCCTGCGCGAGGATATCGGCCTTCTGGGCTATTCGCCGCTGGCCTGTGGCACGCTGGCGGGCAAGTATCTCGACGGCGCAATGCCGGAGGGCGCGCGTATCACCCTATGGCCGCAACGCTACAAACGCTATACGGGGAAGAGCGCGGTTCGCGCCACCGAACGCTATGTTGGTCTTGCCCGTGCGCACGGTCTTGATCCTGCGCAGATGGCGATCGCCTATCTTCTGACAAAGCCGTTCCTGTCGGCGACCATTATCGGGGCGACCGATATGGCGCAGCTGGCGGCGAATATCGGATCGGCGGATCTGAAACTTTCCGCCGAGGTTCTGGCTGGAATCGAGGAAATTCAGACCGAAATACCTGATCCCGCGCCGTAAGGGCGCAATAACGCGGAGGGCTTGTCGGGTGCTGCGCCTGTTCGTCGCCATCGAAATGCCGGAGGATGTGGCCGAGGCCCTCAGCCACCTGCGCACAGGCATCCCCGGTGCGCGCTGGGTGCGGCCGGAAAACATGCATCTGACGTTGCGCTTCATTGGCGAAGTGGGCGAGGACGAAGCCCATGGGGTCGATTCGGCGCTGTCGCTGATCCGTGCGCCGGCATTCAGCCTGCGGCTGGCGGAGGTCGGCTGCTTCAAATCAGGCAAGCGCGCCCGCGCGCTTTGGGCGGGGGCCGAGGCGGGCGAATCGCTGACACGCCTTCAGGCCAAGGTGGACAAGGCGCTGGTTTCCGAGGGTTTGGAATACGAAGCGCGAAAGTTCAAGCCGCACGTCACCCTTGCGCGCCTGAAGGAAACCCGGTT
>JAPHTL010000229.1 GCA_026193355.1 Rhodospirillales bacterium | reverse complement strand
CCCGACGCGTCCGATGCGATGACGGTGAAATGATCGGCGGTCGCACCGTTTCCTCCGCCGTTGGGCGCATCAAAGGTCACGCCGCCAAGGCTGCCGTCTTCGCCGCTCAGGCCAATCGACAGATTTCCTGCATCGTCGACAGAAACGGAAACATCAACCATTCCGTCGTCCTCAACCCCGAGGCTCCCCGAATGGGTAATGCTGCCGTTTGAAATGGTGAGTGGATTGGCGTTACCCGGTCCGCGAACCTCAAGGTCCCCGTCATCGTTGAAGGCAAGCAGTCGACGCGGGTTTTGCAGAAGGCTGTCGAGCTGCGGGTAGTCATCCGCCCCGCCGTGAATGACGAAGAATCCGATTTCCTCACCTTCGTCCGTCCCTTCGATATTGCCCTGGCCGTTCCACAGGATACCGGCCTCGGAACGTAGGCCATCATCACCGATCCTGTACCAACCGACCAGATCGCCGCCCCAGTCGTGGGAGCCGCCGCCATTGCCGCCGCTCTCATTCAGATAGGTCAGAAGGCCGGTGTCTATGTCTTGCTGGGTGAACGTGTCATCGACATCCAGCGCCGACCCGCCCAGTTTCAACAGCCCGTAATCCGGGCCGTCAACCAGCCTGTAGGTGATCTGGTCGCCCACATCAATATCGGTGACGCTCAGGATCTCGTTGCCGATGACAACCGTGTCACCGCTCGCCACGTCAACGCCCAGATTGACCTCCAACTGCGGAAGGTCGTTGGTTCCCGTCACCGTAACCGTTGCGATGGCTGTGTCGGTGGCGCCTGCAGCGTCAGCGACCGTATAGGTGATGTCGACTGTCGCCTGTTCACCCGCCGACAGGTAATCGTAGGCGTCGCCGGGGTCGTAGACGATCTGGTTGTCTGCGATGGACACGACACCCAGTCCGTCGTTGCTGATGGCTGCGCCTTGCAGGGACAGGACATCGCCGGCATCCGGGTCGGAATCGTTGGCGAGGACATCAATGGCGATTGACGAATTCTCATCGGTTGTCGCCACGTCATCGCTTGCCGTCGGAGCCGTATTGGCTACGGCTGCGGCTGCTGTTGGGGTCGTCGCCGTCCCCCCGCCACCCGTCGTACTCGGCGGCGTTCCGCCGCCCGTGACAGGGGATGTAAGGGGAATGGCCTCCGGTCCTGCCTGCGGGGCTGTGTAGTCACCGCCGACAGTGGGTATCGACCCGACGCCAATTCCTGGTTGGCCGGGCTCGCCCCCTGCCGCCGTATCAAACCCGGCCAGCTCCGCAATATCTGCATCATCACCTGAGGGCGCCGGTCCGGCCTGAAGGCCGTAATCGTTGCCGCTAACGTTGCCGTCAAGCGGCAGATAGTAGAGGCTTGTTCCGAACATGCCGGTGATGTCATCAATCGACAGCATGAATATGGCCGAAGGCGGCGCGCCAACGCCACCAACACTGACGGCCTGAAGGGCCTGGTTCAGGATCATCTCGCCGTATGCATTGAATATGACGACCTCACCAACGAAGTCGTCGGCTTCCTTCATCAGCACGACGGTAAGATTTTCACCGTCCGCCAGATCAACGCCCGCCTGCGTTCCCCGAATACCGATGGTCGCCATCGGCGTGTGAAGGGTCATTGCCTCGGGGTCCGTTTTGGCCACCTGGCCGCTGACGAAGGTAAACACGCCCTTGACGACGGAAAGCGATATCGCCCCTTCCTGCGCCGAGGGGTCATAGACCATCTCGTCCAGGACGATGTTGCCGTTCTCCGCCATCGAAAAGGTCGTTTCGTCGGCAAGGACGATACCGACCGCACCGTCCGGCCCGGTCTCTAGCGTGTCGCCCTGATAAACGGGGTCGCCAATGCCCAACTCGGCATGCGTACCATCAGCGCGAACGACGGCGACGACGCCAACCGCCTTCGAAACCGTTCCTATGGCTTCGCCGACCTGCGTAAATCCACTGAGTGTCGTTTCCGCTGCCATGACAATCCCCTTTCGTGATACCTGCGTTGGGGTCCGTCGGCAGCGCCTGTTTCGGCGATTTTACGCCTTTATACATTCTTGTCGGACAAACAGGCGCTTCCTCCGCACCGTGAACGTGTCCTCTTTCCCTGCTCCGATCAATGTATGCCTGTCGATGGGGGAACACAATGATCCCGCTCAAGCCGACGGCACTATTCGGGGGCAGAAAAAAGGCGGGCCAACCGGCCCGCCTTGAAGGGAGAAAACACCAAGGCCTATTTCTTGCGCAGGTCGCGTACGCGTACGGCCTTGCCCTGTGAACGCGGAATGTCGCCCGGGCTCATCACGGCCACCCGGCACGAAACGCCGATCAATGACTTGATGTGGTGTTGGACGTCCTTTCCGATGCCGTCGTAGGACTCCGGACCGACGCCGCTTTCGGCCTCGATTTCAACGGTCAGCGTGTCCATTGAACCTTCCCGCTGCACGACAAGCTGATAATGGGGGGAGACATGCGGCCTGCCGACGAGGACGGCCTCGATCTGCGAAGGATAGACGTTGACCCCGCGGATGATCAGCATGTCGTCGTTTCGTCCGGTCACGCGCAGGATGCGCACGTGGGTGCGGCCGCATCCACACTTTTCATCGGTCAGTTTCGTGATGTCACGGGTGCGATAGCGGATCATCGGCAGGGCCTGTTTGGTCAGCGTCGTGATGACCAGTTCTCCCTGCTCGCCATAGGGCAGGGGCGCGCCGGTTTCCGGATCGATGACCTCGAACAGGAAGTGATCCTCCCATCCATGCAGGCCGGCCTTTTCCGGGCATTCGGCGGCGACGCCCGGTCCCATGATTTCAGACAGCCCATAGATATCGATGGCCTGAATACCAAGGCGCTCCTCGACTTCCCTGCGCATTTCCTCCGACCACGGTTCCGCGCCGAACACGCCGACCTTCAGGTCCCCCTTGCGCAGGTCGACACCCTCTTTCTCCGCCACTTCGGCAATATTCAGGGCGTAGGAGGGCGTCGCGCACAGGACGCGGGCGCCGAAATCCTTGATCAGGACGATCTGGCGTTCGGTATTGCCGCCGGACATGGGAACGACAGAACAGCCGAGCCGCTCTGCGCCGTAGTGGGCGCCGAGACCGCCAGTGAACAGTCCATAGCCATAGGCGTTGTGCAGGATGTCGCCGGGGCGCGCGCCTGCGCTGGCCAATGTTCGCGCCATCAGATAGGCCCACATATCTATATCGTGTGAGGTGTAGCCAACGACGGTCGGTTTGCCGGTCGTGCCGGATGAGGCGTGAATCCGCACCACGTCCTTGCGGGGAACGGCGAACATGCCGAACGGGTAGGCGTCGCGCAGGTCATTCTTGACCGTAAAGGGGAACCTGGAAAGGTCGGACAGGGAGTTCAGATCTTCGGGGCGAACACCGGCCTCGTCGAACTTCGCCTTGAAATGAGAGACATTCCTGTAGGCGTGTTCGAGTGTTTTCTTCAAGCGTTCCAGCTGCAATTCGGCCAGCTGATTACGCGGCATGGTCTCTTTTTCCTTCGAGAACATGTAGTTGTCAGTCGCTGTACCCATTATTTCCCCCTGTCGACTTTTCTTGTGTGTTTCCTCTGCCCGGTTCAGGCCGCCTTCGCGCATTCCCCGTCCGGATCGTCCCTGGCTTCCTTCAGTGCCGCATCGACTTCCAGGGCCACATTGTGCAGATCGCCCTCAAGGCGATTATTCCAGTTTGCAAACAATGTTTCCAGACGTGTGAAGCCGTGGGTGCGAACGCGGCCATAGCCACGCGCCCAAACGGCGAGCTTCGCCACCTGCTCGGCAAGGCCAACATCCCTTTGCATGCTCGACCGAACGGCGTCCAGCCATACCTCGATCGCCGCATGCTCCTTTGCGAAACGGGCTGTTCCCCTGCGCCGGCCCTTCAGGGCGGCCAGCAACCGCAGTATGAGGAAGCCAAACGGGCGATAGCTGGAAATCCGCATGGAAATTCCGCCGCCATCCTTCGCTTCGGGGACAAGTCTTGAAAGTACCGGAGGTAGTGTGGCGATCAGTTCGTCGCGTCCCGGACGGAGATATTCGGTAACGCCTAACGGGTCTGAATGACCGATGCCCAGTTCATCGCGAATGCGCGTGAAGCGCCCCGCCCGTGTTTTCAGTTCGGCGACCCGGATCACATCGTCAAAGGCCATCCAGGCGGCCAGACGTCGTGCGACTTCCGCTGTCACTGCTTTGTTTGCGGATTTGTCATCCTCAAGGATCGGGGAAAGATGCTCCAGAAACAGACGGGCGTAGGCCGTGTCCTGGTAATCCGTCAACCGTGCCAACGCATGGCCGATCAGCGGGCGCAGGGCGCGCGGATAGGCCTCAAGGCCGGCATTGAATTCGTCAGGCGCGGGGTCAAAGCGGATGGCGTTACCTGCGGCTATCGCATTGCCTGATCGGTTTCCGTCGGCATTCGCACCGGCATCGAATCCCCGCAGGTTGGCTTCAACGGCAACCCCGGATGCGGCGACCGCGCTGCGACATTCATCCAGCGTCAGGGGAAGAATTCCGGTTGCGGCGATCGCGCCGAAAAGAACGGCGTTGGACTGCGTACCCGCCTCACGCGCCAGTGCGGAAAGGTCGATGGCCGTTAAATGACCCGCAGCCCCCTCGACGGCGCGGAGCAGATCTTCGGCGGAAATCGTACCATCGCCAGCGACCGATTTTTCCGCCGTGCTGTAGAGGCGCGCGTGCGACGTTATAACGGTTGTGCGGCGGGTGATAAGGCCGCGTTCGACTGCGCGGGCGGCCTCCATGGGTTCCATGGCGGCCAGAAGGTCAAGTCCATCCTCGTCCGGAAAAAGCGAAAAAACGGGCTCGGCTGGCGTGTCTTTCTCGGGATAAAGCTCAAAGTAATAGGTGGTTGCGCCGGTCCGCTGGGCGACGCCGGGGATGGAGGTCGCCTGCGCCGGATAGCCAGCGGATTGCGCAGCTTCGACAAGCCAGTTCGCCAGCACGCCACCGCCCTGGCCACCCATGGCGGCGATGAGGATGCAGATGGGGGATGATGTCTTGCTCATGATGCGCCAAGCCTCGCCATTATCGCGTTAACGAAGCCGGATTTCATGCGCTCCCACCTTCCCGGATTGATCCGGCCCTTCGCCTTGTAGAATGACGGGCAGAGCTTGGCCGCCTGGGCCGCTTCGCCGCACAGCGCGCAGGCGACGCAGTCTCCGTCCACATGGGCGGTGGGGCCATCCTTGAGCGGGTCTGAAGAATGCTGGACGGTCAGTGACGGGCAACCGCTCAGGCGAATGCAGGAATGATCGCCCGTGCAGATCGCCTCGTCCACGCCGAAGCGGGAACGGCGCATGGGCTTCCTCGCCTTTCCCGCTTCGCGTTTGTGGTTCCGTCCGCGGCGCTTCTTCGCCAGCATGCACTCGTTGTCCGCGATGATGACGCGCAGGCCTTCGCCGCGCGCATCCATGGCTTCACGCAGGACATCAAGGGTGTCTTCCACGGCATAGGAATCGACATGTCGAAGCCATTTCACGCCGATCCCGCGCAACGTCCGTTCGATGGAAACGTCCGATGCCTGCCCCCAGGGCGTCGTGCCGGTGGAGGGAATGTGCTGTTGCCCGGTGGCCGAGGCATACCCGTTGTCGAGGATCACCAGAACGGCGTCGTAGCCGTTCCATTGCGCGTTAACGACCCCTGTGGTCAGGCCATTGTGCCAGAACCCGCCGTCACCCATCACCGCGACGACCGGCTGGTTCAGCGGTCCGGCCACTGCACCGCCGCTGGCCAGGCTCATGCCGTAACCCAGCACGGTGTTGCCCATGTTGAAGGGCGGCAGGGTGGCGAACGTGTTGCAGCCGATATCGGACGAAACATGAATGGGGCCGCGTTCGCGCATCAACAGCTTGAGCGCGGTGAAGAACGGCCTTTCCGGACAACCCGTACAGAAACCAGGTGGGCGCGTCGGAACCGGCACGGCGACCTGTATCGCGTCGATGGCGGCCTTCCCGATGGCTTCTGAATGCATCCTTGCCGTCTCGCGCTTGGCCGGAGAGGCGGCAAGCTCAAGGTAGGCGGCGACCCCCTTGCGAACGACGGGCAGGACGTATTCGCCAGCAATCGGCAGGACGTCCTTTCCATGCACGGCGCATTTGACGCCTTTTTCCTGGGCGAAGGCGCGGACCTGATTTTCGAT
>JAPHTL010000319.1 GCA_026193355.1 Rhodospirillales bacterium | reverse complement strand
GTTCAGCACAGGCTGGATGATCAGTGGACGGTACGGGCCGGGTGGAACTACGGCGAATCGCCGATCGATTCCGAGGTCGTCTTCGCCAATGCCCTGTTCCCCGCCATCGTCGAGCATCACCTGACGGCGGGCGCCAGCTACAAAATCAGCGACGCCTGGGAACTGGGTCTCAGTGCCTACTTCGCCCCGGAAAAATCGCTGACCGACAGCGGTAATGGCGATACGTACAGCCAGAACGGCGCTCAAACGAAGATATCCCACTATCAGTACGGAGCGCAGGCTTCCCTGAAGTGGAACTTCTAGGCGTCTCTCCCTGGAATGAAGAAACTGAAACGGCGGTCCGCAAGGACCGCCGTTTTTCTTCGCCTGGCTTTGTTCCGACCGGGAACTAACGCTGGTCCAGCTTCAATTCGATGCGGCGGTTACGCGAATAGGCCTCGTCTGATTCTCCGGCATCAAGCGGCTGGTTTTCGCCAAAACCGGCGGCCGCCAGGCGGTTGGCGGGGATGCCGCGATCAATCAGATGTTTGACCACCGATATGGCCCGTGCGGTGGACAGTTCCCAGTTCGACGGGAATTTTTCGGTCCTGATCGGCACCCGGTCGGTGTGTCCGTCGACGCGCAAAATCCAGTCCACATCCGCGGGGATGCGTTTTGACAGGTCCGCCAGGGTTTCGGCCAGACTGCCGATCTGGGCTTGCCCTGCGGGACCCAGTTCGGCCGAACCGGTCTGGAACAAGACTTCGGACTGGAAGACGAAGCGATCGCCGACGACGCGGATACCCGGCTGGTTGCCCAGAACCTCGCGCAGGCGGCCGAAGAATTCGGAGCGGTAGCGCGACAGTTCCTGCACCTTTCCCGCCAGCGCGGCATTCAGGCGTTTGCCAAGGGATACGATCTGCACGTTCTGTTCGCGCGCCTTTTCCTCGGATGCTTCCAGCGCGGCGGAAAGTTGCGATATCTGATCGCGCAATGCGCCAAGTTGCTTGTTCATCAGGGCGATCTCGGCGCGCGCCTCTTCGGATATTTTTTTCTCGTCGGCCAGTGCGCTTTCAGCGCCCTTCAGCTTGCCCGATGCATCGGCGATCTGCGCACGCAACTCATCGCGCAAAGCGGTCAGTGCTTCGACCTGATGGGACAGGTCGGCCAATTCGCCTTTTTGCCGTTCCGCGGTCTCCCTGCTGGTTTGCAGGCTGGCTTCCATCGAGCGCAGTGAAGCGCCCAGATCGTCGCGATGGCGCACCGATGCCTGAAGTTCTTCGGAGAGTTGGGACACGTTCAGGCGAAGATCCTCGCTGGCCTTGCGCTCCAGCGCCAGAAGTTCGGCCAGTTCGCCAACCTGTCCGCGCAGGCGATCCAGCGCCTGATCGCGGCCCGAAAGGGCCTCGCCCAGAAAAAATTGCGCGAGGACGAAGACCATCAAAAGGAAAATGACGACCATCAGAAGGCTGGCCAGCGCGTCGACAAACCCCGGCCAGGTATTGTCCGGCATGCGGCGGCCGCGGCGCAGGGAGATTGCCATGCCCGCGTTCTCCCGTCAGGTTCCGGGTCTGTTGTCGCCGCCGGATGCGGCTGCGATGGTCCGGGCCAGCAGCTTGATCTCGCTGCGGACCTGCTGGATCAGTTCGTCGCGGCCGGCGGGCAGTTCTTCGACCATCCGGGCGACATGGATGTCCAGATTGCGGATGTGAGCGCGGGTGGTTTCGTCCATGCCGCCGCTGGCCTTGGCGTCGGCCATTTTCGCCAGGGCTGGCCGCAATTCGTCCTGCCCCTTCGCCAGTCGCAGCAGGATCTCCTGTTCGGCGCGCATCTGGTCGGTCAGTGTGCTGAGCCGTTCCGTCAGCTTCGTCAGGTTCGTGTTGGCCGTGGTTCGGGAATCCTCGCCGCGCGCCAGGGTGCGCTGCAGATTTTCCAGACTTTCCGCCGTCTGTTCCAGAAGCGCTTCGACATAGGCGGGAACCGCCTGATCGCCTTCGACACTACCCAGCGCGCCGCTGGAAAGCTTCGTCAGGCTTGAAAGCCAGTCTTCCAGATCGTTGTAGAAGCGGTTCTGCGCCTGTCCCGCCTGCAGGTCGAGAAAGCCGAGAACCAGCGACCCGGCAAGACCGAACAGGGATGAACTGAACGCCGTTCCCATGCCCTTCATGGGTTCTTCCAGACCGTGTTTTAGTTCGCCGAACATGGCGGCGATGTCGCCACCGCCGACACTCATGCCGGAAATAACGGAACCGATGGACGAAACAGTCGCGAGAAGCCCCCAGAACGTCCCCAGCAGGCCAAGAAAAATCAGCAGGCCGATGGTGTAGCGGGAAATTTCACGCGCCTCGTCAAGGCGGGAAGCGATGCCGTCGAGCAGCGAGCGCATGGAAAGGGTCGAGAGGCTGAGGCGGCTGTCACGGCGACCGCTGAGCATGGTCGCCATGGGCGCCAGCAGGCGCGGTTCGCGGGATTCGGTAACGTTCCGTTCGGTCTGGCGGAAGTGTTCGATCCAGCTGACCTCAGGATAGAGCAAAAGCACCTGGCGGAAGTTGTACCCGACGCCAAGCAGAAGGACGCCGAGAATAAGGCCGTTCAGCGGCGCATTGGCCATGAAGGCATCGCGCAGCGGAGGGAAAAGAAGCCCGGCGACTGCGACAACAGCCGCAAGAAACATGCTCATCCGTACCAGAAAGCGTTGCGGCCGGGTCATCATGAGCCTTTGTCCTTGGGAAGTTGCCGTCGTTACCGTTTACCGTTCCAGAATCGATACATCGACACGGTTCGGGTCGCCGTCGGGGACCTTGTCGCCAAGGGCGCGGACATCAATCCGTGT
>JAPHTL010000022.1 GCA_026193355.1 Rhodospirillales bacterium | reverse complement strand
CGGCGGCGGGCGTGTCATCGGCCAGTTCCAGCGCCATGATCTTTTCGCCCCTTCCGCTGATCTTGCGGCTTGATGTCCCGATCTGGTCGATATCCCGCGCGGCCTGATCAAAGTGCTTTTGCAGGCTCTCGACCCGACCATCCAGACGCGCAACGTCCTCAAGCAGGGTCTGGACTTCCTTCTGGATAAGCCCCGCCTGCTCGCGCATCCGCGCATCCTTGAGGATCGCGCGCACGGTGTTCAGGGTGGCCATCAGGGTGGTCGGCGAAACGATGCCGACGCGAAGACGAAAGGCGTTCTCGACGATGTTGCCGTGGTTGGCGTGCAGCTCCGCGTAGACGGCTTCGGATGGCAGGAACATCAGCGCCCATTCCGCCGTTTCACCCGGCAGGATGTATTTTTCCGAAATGTCGCGCACATGCTTGCCGACATCGGTGGCGAAGACCTTTGCCGCCTGGATGCGGACGGGCTCTTCCTTCGCGGTATGCAGGGCGCGATAGCTCTCCAGCGGGAACTTGGCGTCGATGGCGATGGCGCCGGGCGGATTGGGCAGGCTCAGCAGGCAATCGACGCGTTTGCCATTGGACAGGGTCGCCTGAAGCTCGTAGGCGGAAGGGGGAAGGAGGTTGCTGACGATATCGTTCAGCTGAAATTCCCCGAACGCCCCGCGCGATTGCTTGTTGGACAGGATGTCCTGCAAGCCGACCATCTGGGTCGAAAGGTCCGTCAGGTTCTTTTGCGCCGCGTCGATCACAGCCAGCCGTTCATGCAGTTGTTTCATGGATTCGCCGGTGCGGTCGGTATGCTGGGTGAGGCCATCGCCCAAGCGCTTCGATACAGCTTCCAGCCGCTCTTCGAGCGTCCGGATGATCTGGCCCTGATTGTCGTTGAGCTGGGTCAGTCGCCCGGCAAGCTCCGCCTGATTGGCGGCCAGACGCTCGGCGGCTTCAAGGTTGCGGCTGTTTCCGCCACCGGCCGCGCGCAGGGCGACAAACACGGCGGCGGCGGCGATTATGACGGCGATGATGGCGACAACGGCAATGATGACGACTGGATCCATGATTATCCGACAGCTCCTTTTGCGACACCTTGCACCAGCATCGGGGGAAAGGCAAACGACCGAAAGCAGGCGCGGCGCTTGACGCAGGGGCTTGCGCGCCTTATTTCCGTGACTCCGAAAAAGCACCGAAGCAGCGAACGGTCCGCACCATGACCCTGATGCATATCATCACCGCCCCCGATCCCCGGCTGAAGGCCAAGGCGAAACCGGTGGAAACTGTTGATGGTGATGTCCGAAAACTCATGGATGACATGCTGGAAACCATGTATGCCGCGCCCGGCATTGGCCTCGCCGCGCCGCAGGTAGGCGTTTTGCAGCGGGTGATCGTCGTCGATACCGCCAAGGAAGGCGCGCCGCCCCTGCCGCTGCGCATGGCCAATCCGGAAATCATCTGGTCTTCAGACGAGGAAAACGAGTACGAGGAAGGCTGCCTGTCCCTGCCTGATCACTATGCAGCGGTTGTGCGCCCTCAAAAGGTGCGTGTCCGTTTCATCGACCATGAAAACGAGATACGCGAGATCGAGGCCGACGGTTTGCTTGCCACCTGCATCCAGCACGAAATGGATCATCTGGACGGCACCCTGTTCGTCGATCACATCTCGAAACTCAAACGTGGCATGATTTTGCGCAAGTTGCAGAAGACGAAGAAACACCAGGCCGAAGCGGCCATGTAAGGGTCCGGCCTGCCGTCCAGGCTTTTCGCCCCATAGCACTCCTGTTAGGCTCCCCCGCATGACCAGACTGCGCATCGTGTTCATGGGAACGCCCGATTTTGCGGTTCCTGCGCTGTCCGCCCTGATCGGGGCGGGGCACGACATTGTCTGCGTCTATTCCCAACCGCCCCGTCCCGCCGGTCGCGGGCAGAAGGAACGTCCCTCGCCGGTCCACGCCTTCGCAGACGAAAAGGGCATCCCCGTGCGGACGCCGGTCAGCCTGAAGAAGGAGGACGAGCAGGCGGATTTCGCCGCCCTTGCCGCCGATGTCGCGGTGGTG
>JAPHTL010000215.1 GCA_026193355.1 Rhodospirillales bacterium | reverse complement strand
GCGGCGGCGGTGAACGGGACACAAAAAGGGAGGTCCTTGCCCCGCGGGCCTGTCCATGAGCGCCTTCTTTCGCCCATCACGCGACGCATTCTGGCCGTCAATATCCTGGCGTTGGCCCTGTTGGCCGGTGGCATCCTGTTCCTTGGCGAATACCGCCGCGGCCTGATCGAGGCCGAACTGGACAGCATGTTCACCCATGCCGAGATGGTCGCTGGTGCGCTGGCCGAAGGGGCGGTTGCGCCGCAAACGCCGGGAACACAGAGCTTCGTTCGCGAATCGGCGCGGCAGATGCTTCATCGCATGGTCGAAACATCCCACAGTCGGGCGCGCCTTTTCGGGCCGGACGGCACCCTGCTGGTCGATAGTCGTTACATCGCGGGGCTGGTTGAAAGCGAGGAACTGACCCCGCCAGACGACAGCGCCGTGACAGGTGCGTTGTCTGGCGTTTATTCCGGAACGCTGGCCTGGCTTTCGGGAAAGGAGGCGATCCCGCGCTATGAGGAATATTCGATCCAGCATGGCAGCCATTACGAGGAATCGATGGCCGCGCTTGAAGGCGATCGGGCGGCGATGGTCAGGAAACTGGGTTCCGGCGTCCTGCTGCTTTCTGTTGCGGTGCCGGTGCAGCGCTACAAGGTGGTGCTCGGCGCGGTGATGCTGTCGAAGGACAGCCGCGAGATTGATGCCGCTGTGCTTGATGTCCGGATAGATATTCTCAAGGTATTCGCCGTCACCCTGACGGTTACCTTCATGCTGTCGGTCTATCTGGCGGGAACCATCGCGCGGCCCCTGAACAGGCTGGCGGCGGCGGCCGATCTGGTCCGTCATGGCGCACACCGTCAGCACAGGATTCCCGATCTGTCGCGGCGGCGTGACGAGATTGGCGATCTGTCCAGCGCGCTCAGCGACATGACCGAGGCCCTGTGGCGCCGGATGGACGCCATCGAACAGTTTGCCGCCGACGTTTCGCACGAGATCAAGAATCCGCTCACATCACTGCGCAGCGCTGTGGAAACGGCGGCGCGCATTGACGACCCGGCGTCGCGCGAAAAGCTGATGGAAGTGATACAGCAGGATGTGGAGCGGCTCGACCGACTGATCAGCGATATTTCCGATGCGTCACGCCTCGATTCTGAGCTCTCGCGGGCCGAAACGGCGCCGCTGGAGATTTCGGCCCTTGTCGCGGGTCTGGTGGACGTGAACGAGGCGACCCGTCGTGAGGATGCGCCAAGGATCACCTTCCGGCTGGAGGGCGATGCCCCGGTGATGGTTGAAGGTATCGAAGGCCGGCTGGTTCAGGTTTTCCGGAATCTGTTCTCCAATGCGGCAAGTTTCAGCCCGCCCGGCGGCGAAGTGTCCGTTTGCATGGTTGCCGACCGCAAGGCGAAGGTGGTGAAAATCACGGTGGACGACAATGGCCCAGGCCTTCCTGAGAGCCGGGAAGACAGGATTTTCGACCGCTTTTATTCGGAACGCCCCACCGGCGAGGCATTCGGCAAGCATTCGGGCCTTGGGCTCAGCATCTCGCGCCAGATCATGGAAACGCATGGCGGCGACATCACGGGTGAAAACCGGCGCGATGCGGACGGCGCGGTTACCGGGGCGCGGTTTACCGTTCGTCTTCCACTGTTGCCGCCTTCGGCAGGCAAACGGAAGAAGCCTGACAAGTAACCGGATACGGATGCCGTTGACTCCCGACGCGCGCCGCTCCACCCTGATGGCTTGTTACGGTGACTGACCGTACCTTCGTTGGGTGGTGCGATGAACCGGAAACGATGACCCAGATTCACGGAACCTGCATATTGATCGAAGGCATCGGCGTGGTCCTTCGTGGCCCGCCTGGTTGCGGGAAATCGGATCTGGCGCTGCGCCTGATCGACGGCGGCGCACGGCTGGTCGCGGATGACCGGGTGGATCTGGATCTGAAAGAGGACTGGGTCTGCGCCACCCCCCCGTCAACGCTGGCCGGCAGGATGGAGATTCGCGGTATCGGTATCGTCGAAATTCGCCATGTACACGAAGCGCCGGTGGGCCTGATTGTCGATCTTGTTCCCTCTGATGAGGTCGAACGCCTGCCGAACCCCGCCAGTGCGGAGATTCTCGGCCATATACTTCCCCTTGTCCGCCTGAACCCCTTCGAGGCGTCCGCTCCAGCGAAAGTGCGGGTTGCCGCGCGTGTCGTGGATGGCGCCGCAGGACTCGTTCAATGACGGACGGGAAGGCGGCATCCGGGGGGAAGGGGGCGGGTACGGTGGAAACGAGGCGAACCGTTCTTTTGGTGACCGGCATGTCCGGGGCCGGGCGAACGACGGCGCTGAAGGCGCTGGAGGATATGGGCTTTGAGACCGCGGACAATATCCCGCTGTCGCTGCTGCCCAGCCTTGCGCGTCCTCTCGAGCCGCTGTTGCCCGGCGGTGGTCTGGAACGCCCGATCGCCGTCGGGGTCGATATCCGGACCCGCGACTTTGCCGTCGATGCCTTTCTTGCGCAGCTCGATATCCTGAATGCCGAGGTGCAGGTGCTGTTTCTGGACTGCGCCGACGATGCCCTGCGCAACCGTTACAGCGAAACACGCCACCGCCACCCGCTTGCCACTGACAGGCCGGTGATCGATGGCATCCGGCACGAACGGCGGCTTCTCGCGCCATTGCGCGACCGCGCCGACGTGACGATCGATACGACCGACATGGCGATCGGTGATCTGACGCGGGTCCTGAACACGCGTTTCGGGGTGGATTCGCAACTTGGCCTGACCGTCATCGTGGATTCCTTCGGATTCCGTCGAGGTCTGCCGCGAGAAGCCGATCTTGTCTTCGACGTGCGGTTTCTCGCCAACCCCCATTATGACGAATCACTGCGCCCACTGACCGGGAGGGATCCTGCGGTGGCGGCCTTCATTGAAAAGGACAGGGATTGGGAATCGTTCTTCGGCAACCTGATATCGCTTCTGGGTCCGCTGCTTCCGCGATACAGGGACGAAGGGCGCAGCTATCTGACCATTGCGTTTGGCTGCACCGGCGGCCGCCATCGCTCTGTTTTCATGGCGGAAAAACTGGCGTCATGGCTGCGTACGCAGGGGCAGGCGGTGCAGGTTCATCACAGGGATATTCAATGAGCGCATCATCGGTTAGAGTGCGCCTCCGCCGTGGAGTAAAAGGATCGAGGGGCTTCCGATGATCGGATTGGTGCTTGTGACGCATGGCAGGCTGGCCGTAGAACTCGTTTCGGCCTTGGAACATGTTGTCGGCGGCCAGGAAAACGTAAAGGTCGTCTGTATCGGGCCGGAAGACGATATGGAACGTCGCCGGACTGAAATTCTGGAGTGCGTCTCCGCCGTTGACGAAGGCGACGGTGTCGCCCTTTTGACCGACATGTTCGGCGGAACGCCGTCCAACCTTGCCATTTCCATCATGGACAAGGCGAATGTCGAGGTTCTGGCCGGTGTCAATCTGCCGATGTTGATAAAACTGGCCAGTGTTCGAAAGACGGAAAATCTTGCCAGGGCCGTGGCCTGCGCGCAGGAAGCAGGCCGCAAATACATCAATATCGCGTCACAGCTGCTGGCCCAGGAAAGGGACTGACGGCGCGCGTGTGAAATCGGAAAGGGCAGGGTAACGATGGGCGGAGAAGACCTCCGACGTTGTGTCACGATCATCAATAAACGCGGTCTTCATGCCCGTGCGGCGGCCAAGTTCGTCAAGCTGGCGGGGCAATTCGACGCTTCTGTCACGGTGACGCGCAATGGTCAGGAGGTTTCCGGCCTGTCGATCATGGGGCTGATGATGTTCGCTGCCGGTCCGGGGACAGAGGTCGAAATCTCGGCCCGTGGCCCAGAGGGCGCAGCGGCGCTTGACGCCCTGGAGGAACTGATCGATCGCCGGTTCGACGAGGATTGAGGACGGCATCGCCGTAAAGCAGGGAATGGCCAGAAAAACAGGAAAGCAGGTGAAGGCGAAACCCCGCAAGACGCGGCGTTCCAGCCGCGCCGCATCCGCTTCTGCGGCGACACCTGCGGAGGTGATCGTCAGCGGCCTCGGCGTGTCGCCTGGAATTGTCATCGGCACCGCATATCTGCGCGAAACCGGCACCCTCGAAGTGCCGGAGTACGAAATTCCCGAAAACGGCATCGAAGACGAATGTGATCGTTTTCGCGCTGCCGTCTCCCGCGCCGCCCGTCAGGTCCGCCGCCTGCGCGCCAAGGCCGAAACATTGCCCGGCTCGGCGGGTGAGGAACTGGCCTACCTGCTTGAGGCTTACGGCCATATGCTCAAGGGTTCACGGCTGCTGCGCGGGGTTGAAAAGCGGATAACGGAAAACCGCATGAACGCCGAGGCTGCTGTCCAGGCGGAACTGACGGAACTGTCGGCCGGTTTTGCCGAAATGGACGATGCCTATCTTGCCGCCCGGCTCGATGACATTCGCCATGTGGCCCATCGCCTGATTCGTAGCCTGACGAAAACGCCCTATCGTTCGATGTCCGAATTGCCGGAAGGCAGCATCGTGGTGGCCGAGGAACTGACACCCGCCGATACCGCCCAGATGGACCCCAGACGAATTCACGGTTTCGCCACGGTGCTTGGTGGGGCAGAGGGGCACGTGGCGATCATGGCCCGCGCCCTGGGGCTGCCCGCGGTTGCCGGCGCAACCGGGATCATGAGCGCGGTAAAAACTGGCGATACGCTGGTGATTGATGGTGACGGGGGGCGCATCATCGTCAACCCCGGCGCCGCAACCCTGGTTGAGGTTGGCCGCCGTCGCGCCGAACGCCTGAGCGAGGAAAAGAAGCTGGTGCGGTTGCGCCGGGTTCCGGCCGTCACCCGCGATGGCGTCGAGATCCAGCTTAACGCGAACGTCGAACTGCCGCTTGAAATGGACATGGTGGATCGAATGGGCGCGCGCGGCATCGGCCTGCTGCGCACGGAATTCATGTTCATGAACCGTGATGATCTGCCCAGCGAAGACGAGCAGTACGCCCTGTTCCGCGACATCGTCGGCAAGATGAAGGGTTCCCCCGTCACCATTCGCACCCTTGATATCGGCGGCGAAAAGATCGCCCAGACATTGCTCGGCGATATCGGTGAAAGCGTCAGTTCGGCGCTTGGGCTGCGGGGTGTCCGTCTGTCCCTGAAGCGTACGGATGTTCTGGAAACCCAGTTCGCGGCCATCCTTCGCGCCGGGAAGCACGGGCCGGTCCGCATTTTGCTGCCCATGGTTTCGACGGTCGCCGAGGTCCGCAAGGCGCGCGAGATACTCAAGAAGGTGGCGGCCCGCCTGAAGCGCCGCAAGGTTGCGATGGCCGAAACCCTGCCGCCTCTCGGCGTGATGATCGAGGTTCCGGGCGCGGCCCTCTCGGCGGACGCTCTGGCCATGGCCAGTGATTTTTTCGCCATAGGGTCCAACGACCTGACCATGTACACCCTTGCCATCGACCGTTCCGACGAACAGGTCGCCTACCTTTACAATCCCCTGCACCCGGCTGTTCTGCGCCTCGTTCAGTTCGCCACGATGGCGGCTTTGCGCGCGCGGATACCCATATCCGTTTGTGGCGAAATGGCGGGCGACCCTCGCTTCACCGTGCTGCTGCTGGGCCTTGGCATCCGCGATCTGTCGATGGTTCCGGCCAACATTCCCCGGATCAAGCAACGGGTCCGGGAACTGGATATGGTCGAGGCGAACCGCCGCGCCGGCGCTGTCATGGAACAGATCGACAGCGGTCGTATCGCCATGCTGCTGGACGACTTCAACGGTTTGTCCTCCTGAGGCATCTCAATCCGGCGGTGGGAACGGGCTTGCCGCCTTCCTGTCCTGCTGCTAAACCCCCCTTTTTGGGTTGCCGGGCGGGGACACCCGACACATATCGATGGAAGACCTTCCTAAGGAGAATGACGCGTCATGAGTGACTTCAACGATTACAAGGTTGCCGATATCGGCCTCGCCGGCTGGGGCCGCAAGGAGCTTGACCTTGCCGAAACCGAAATGCCCGGCCTGATGGCCCTGCGCGAGGAATACGGTGCGAAGAAGCCGCTCAAGGGCGCGCGCATCGCCGGATCGCTGCACATGACGATCCAGACGGGTGTGCTGATCGAAACACTGCGGGATCTCGGCGCCGATATCCGCTGGGTGTCGTGCAACATTTTCTCGACCCAGGATCACGCCGCTTCGGCCATCGCCGCCGCAGGCATCCCGGTTTTCGCCCACAAGGGCGAAACGCTGGAGGAATACTGGGACTATACGCACCGGCTGTTCGAATGGACCGGCGGCGGCGTTCCCAACATGATCCTCGACGACGGCGGTGATGCGACGCTGTTGCTTCATCTCGGCAAGGACGCCGAGAAGGATCTTTCGGTCCTCGACAATCCGGGCAGCGAGGAAGAGGAAATCCTGTTCGCGTCCATCAAGGCGCATATCGCCAAGGATCCGGCATGGTATTCGAAGGCCGGCGCCGAGATCATGGGCGTGACCGAAGAGACGACGACCGGCGTGCATCGCCTTTACGAGATGCAGAAGAAGGGGACGTTGCTGTTCCCGGCGATCAACGTCAACGACAGCGTCACCAAGTCCAAGTTCGACAACAAGTATGGCTGCCGTGAATCGCTGGTGGACGGCATTCGCCGGGCCACCGACGTCATGATGGCGGGCAAGGTGGCGGTCGTCGCCGGTTACGGCGACGTCGGCAAGGGCTCCGCCGAATCGTTGCGCGCCTCTGGCTGCCGCGTTCTGGTGACCGAAATCGATCCCATCTGCGCGCTTCAGGCGGCGATGGAAGGCTTCGAGATCGTGACCATGGAGCAGGCCGCGCCGCAGGGCGACATCTTCGTCACCACCACCGGCAACAAGGACGTGATCACCGTCGACCACATGCGGGCCATGAAGGACCGCGCCATCGTTTGCAACATCGGCCACTTCGACAACGAGATCCAGGTCGCCGCGTTGAAGAACCTGACGTGGAACAACATCAAGCCGCAGGTGGACGAAATCGCTTTCCCCGATGGCCATCGGATCATCATGCTGGCCGAAGGCCGTCTGGTGAACCTCGGTTGCGCCACCGGCCACCCCAGCTTCGTGATGAGCGCCTCGTTCACCAATCAGGTGCTGGCGCAGATTGAACTTTTCGCCAACAACGCGGACGGGAAGTACGAAAAGAAGGTCTACGTCCTGCCCAAGCATCTCGACGAAAAAGTGGCGATGCTGCATCTGGCCAAGCTCGGCGTCACGCTTTCGAAGCTGTCGCAGGCGCAGGCCGATTACATCGGCGTTCCGGTCAATGGTCCGTTCAAGGGCGACGATTACCGTTACTAGGAATACACAGCACACGGAGGGGCGGTGAACCCGTCCCTCCGCCCTTCCTTTTTCTTCTGCCTCTTGTCCCTTTACTTCGGCGTCCGTACCATGCGGACGTAATGGGGATTCTCGACAACAGGGGCGTCACGGTTCTTATGCCGCACGACCTTTCGCAGGGACAGGGATGAGCAACGTCTTGTTGGCGCTGGCTGGCGGTGTGCTGGTGACGGTTGCGGCGGCGGCGCCGTTCTTCATCCGTCAGCGCCGTCGTCTGCGCGAGACGGAACGTTCACGCGCGGCCCTGGAAGATTCCGTTGACCTGTTCCAGGGCACCTTCGAAGGCCTGGCCGATGGCCTGTACCGTTTCGATGCGGAAACCGGGGCGGAAAGCTGTTCGCCGAGGATGGCGGTTCTCCTAAACCTTCAGGCCGGCACCGACGCCACCTATGGCGACATCCTTGAACGTTTCGATCCGGTTATCGCCCGTCGTCTTGATCGTTCGATCCAGGGGTTGCGGGGCGAGGGACGGGCGTTCGAGATTCTTTTGCCCATTTCGGACAGCAGCCGGATGGTTCAGGCCATGGGTACGCGTTCCCTGACGCCGCGTGGCCGTCCGCTTGCCGATTACCTCTGGATGCGTGACGTCAGCGACAGCATCGGCGCCCTTGGCCAGGTCATGCTGGAACGCCACATCGGGCGCGAGGACGGCGCGCGGATACCATCCGAAGGCAGCCGCTTTAGAAGTCTTGCCGAAGCAATGAGCGTCCCCGTCTGGTTGCGCGACACCCATCTCGCCATGTCGTTTGCCAACCGGGCTTGCCCGGAGGGGGACCCATCCCGCGACCTCGCCGCCTGCGCGGTGACGGAAGCGCGCGCGGTGACGGAAACCCGTCTGCTGACCATCAAGGGCCGGAAGGTCGCCTACGATGTGACCGAGGTTCCGCTCAATGACGGTCTCGGCACGGCGGGGTTCGCCCTGCCACGGGGCGTCGCACCGGTGGCCAATGGAGACGCCGGTGGAAACGGGGATGCGGAATTCGCGGTGCTGTCCGGTTTGACCACCGGCGTTGCGGTGTTTGGTCGGGACGGGGGCCTTCGCTATGCAAATGCCGCCTTTGCCGAATTATGGCGACTGGATCCCGTCTGGCTTGGAAAGAAACCGGCCTATGGCGATATTCTGGCGCGCCTGCGCGAGAACCGGCGACTGCCGGAGGTCGCCGATTTCCGCGCCTATCGCGAAGAGCAATTGCGACTTTTCGATTCGCTGGCCGAACCGCAGGATATGCTGTTGCATCTGCCGGACGGGACCTCTGTGCGCCGCCTCGTCGCCCCTCACCCATCAGGTGGTGTGATCTTCAACGACGAGGACGTGAGCGAGCGGCTTGAACTGGAAAGCTCCTATCAGGTTCTGACCGCCGTGCAGCGGGAAACGCTGGACAATCTTTACGAGGGCATCGCCGTGTTCGGCAGCGATGGCAGGCTGGAGCTCTGCAATCCCGCGTTCATCACGCTGTGGGGGCTGGAGGATGCCGACCTCCCCGAACAGCCCCATCTGGCGGAACTGGTCGATATCACCCGTGGCTTCTATCGCGCGGGGGATGCTGACTGGTCGTCGATTCGCGATACCATGGTCGGGCGTTTCATGAGCCGCGATACGGTGACGGGTCGACTGGAACGCACGGATGACACCATTCTGGATTATGCCGCCGTTCCGTTGCCCGATGGCGGGGTGCTGCTCAGTTATCTTGATGTGACGGATAGTGCGCAGGTCGAGCGTGCGTTGCGCGAAAGGGCCGAGGCCCTTTCCGGTGCGGACCGTCTTCGTTCGGAATTCATTGCCAATCTGTCCTACGAGCTGCGCACACCGCTGAACACCATCCTCGGATTCGCCGAACTTCTGGCGGAGGAATATTTCGGAACCCTGAACGCGCGTCAGAAGGAATATGGTCGCGGCATCCGCGAGGCGGCGAACGGCATGGTCACCATGCTGGGCGATATCATTGACCTGACCACCATCGAGGCAGGCCAGATGCACCTTGAACTGGATACCGTCGACCTGCATGCGGTCATGGCCGGGGTGCTGGGCCTTATTCGCGAACGGGCCAAACAACGGGGGCTCGACCTCGAATTCGATTGCTCGCCGGAAATCGGCTGGGTCGTCGCCGATGAGAAACGCCTGAAGCAGGTGCTTTACCATCTGCTCAGCAATGCCGTGAAGTTCACCCCGTCGGGTGGCGAGGTAAGGTTGAGCGGGTATAGGGAAGACGGCCAGGTGACAATTTCGGTAAGCGATACAGGCGTCGGCATTCCCCTTTCCGATCAGGAACGCGTCTTCGAAGGCTTCCAGCGTGGCGAGACGGCGGACCGGCACCAAACGGGGGCCGGGCTTGGCCTGACGCTTGTCAAACGGTTCATCGAACTGCACGGCGGGACGGTCAACCTTCGCTCTGCGCCCAACAAGGGCACCACGGTGCGGTGTATATTACCTTCGTAATTTGTTAATTAATTTAATTTTACTGTTGCAATTAGGTTTTTCCGGGGGCATAAAGAAGCCCATACGGCGCGTTATGTGCTGCGCCCTGTTTCCTGGAGAAGACGATGAGCGTTCCGGCACTCGATACGGCAACAGTTCCTCCCGTGGCTGGAATCGAAGAAGCCCCTCCGGCGGCGGTGCGTCGCCTGCGCGATGCGGGCGATGTCATCCTTCTTGATGTTCGCGAAACGCATGAATATGAATTCGAACACATTCCAGGCGCTTTCCTTCTGCCGCTGTCTTTCCTGGATACGAACTTTTTCCCGCCGTTGACGGGCAGGAAAATCGTTCTGATCTGCGCGGTGGGCAAGCGATCGCTGGCGGCTGGAAAGCAGCTTCAGGAAGCGGGCGTCGAAGGCCTTGTCAACATGACGGGCGGGATGAAGGCCTGGAGTGAGGCCGGCTATGTCACCGAGGGTACACGCTTCGAATCTCAAGACTACGTGATCTGAGGCGATATTCCCTTCCTGCGCCGCACTTCAATATTGAAATTGGTTTTATTCAACGCATAATCACCCCCACTTTGAACATGGATTTGGGGGGCAGTCATGAGCTTTGAAGAAGGTTTCGCGTACGCCATGGTCGTCGTCGTCGTCTCGACGGCAGTTATCGGCGGTCTGGCCATCTGGCTTTACAAGAAGTCCGGGCAGAAAGGCTGATTTTCCAGCGAGGCGGTGTTACCGGCAGGGAAGGCTTGCGTAATAATCGGCAAGCTTCGCCATTTCATCCTCATTCAGCAGGACGGCTTGCCGTCCCATCACGGGGTGCAAACGGTGGACGCCTGGTTGCGGCTCCGCGCCACGGACGGATCGCTGAAAACTCGTAATCTGATTGAACAGATACGTGCGGTTCTGACCGGCAAGATTGGGGATGTTGTCATTGTCGCTTTGTCCCGACACCCCGTGGCAGGATTCGCAACGCGCTGTTCGGGCGGGGGCTGGATCCGGTTCCGCCTGCTCCCCGGCTCTGCTGGAATGGCATGAAAGAGATGAAAAATGGGCGGCCAGATCGGCCAGCGCCCGCGCATCGAAAGACGCCGCCATCACTCCCATTATCGGGTGCACCCGTTCGTAAACGGTGGCGAATCCACGCCACCCGTCGCCTTCGGCGGCGGTTGTCGTTTCGCCGACCCATACGGCGGACTTGAAATTGTTGAGCTGCCGCAGAAGGTAGGTCTCGTTCTGTCCGGCAAGATTGGGAACCTCGGGCTTTTGTCCGACACCATCCTGCCCGTGGCATTCAACGCAGGCTGTCGCCAATTCCGATCCGCGGTTCGCATTTCCGGCCATGGCGCTTGAAAGAATGGACAACGACCCCACAAGAATCGCAACAAGGGCAAGCAGCAGTTTCAAGTCCTGTCTTGCGCGTCGTTCACTGCGATCCATCGGATTACTCGCTCCTTCGGGTCATGAACCCGGCTTTCCCTTGGTGGTCGAATATTCGAAATGCAGCGCGGCGTCAGGATGCACAAGGGGATGGATGGCGTGAGAGGCGGTGGCGGCCTCGGCAAAGCCGCAAAGGATCAGTTTGAGTTTGCCGGGGTAGCGCGCGATATCACCGATGGCGAAAATGCCCGGAAGACTGGTCGCGCAGGTGGATGGATCGACGGTGATGTGGTTCTCGTCCAGATTCAGCCCCCATTCGGCGATTGGCCCAAGGTTCATGGACAAGCCGTAGAAGGGCAGAAAGACATCGGCATCGAGCCGCCGCTCGTTTCCGTCGAGGTCGGCAACAAGCACGGTGTTCAGCTGTCCGTCCGCGCCTTCAAGGCCCGTGGGCTGATAGGGCACGACGATGTCCAGCTTGCCCTCCTCGGCCAGTTTGTTCATCCGCGAAACGCTTTCGGGTGCGGCGCGGAATTTGGGCCGCCGGTGGATGATGGCGACATGTTCGGCGACCTCGGCCAGCGAAATCGCCCAGTCGACCGCCGAATCGCCGCCGCCCGCGATAACCACGCGCTTGCCCCTGAAATCCTCGCGCCGCTTCACAAGATAGAAAACGCTGGTGCCTTCGAACTCCTCCAGCCGGTCCATCGGCGGGCGGTTGGGTCCAAATGCGCCAACCCCGGCCGCCACGATCACGGCGCGGGCGTCGATGCGGGCGCCGGTGCTCGTTTCCAGAACCCAGCGATCGCCCGAGGGCGTCAGGGACACAACCTGCTGACCGAAATGATAAACGGGATCAAAAGGCGCGGCCTGGGCTTCCAGCTTTGTAACCAGATCGGCGGCCAGAATTTCGGGATGACCGGGAATGTCGTAAATCGGTTTTTCCGGGTAAAGGGCGGAAAGCTGCCCGCCCACCATATCCAGCACATCAACGACGTGGCATTTCAGGCCCAGCATCCCGCATTCAAATACGGCGAACAGGCCGGTCGGCCCTGCGCCGATGATGGCGACATCTGTTTGCTGGGGGGATTCGGGCATGCGTAACCTCCAATATGTGATGGATTTACATCTAGAATGACCCCGCAAGGAACAAGGCGCAAGACCGCGGAACCGTTGCGGGCGACATGGCGCACCGCTACAAGGGGGGAGCATGACGACAAACGAAGCCATATTGAGTGTTCCTGATCTCGCGCTCGCCGACCAAAAGGCGACCGAGGCGCTGGCGGCGCGCCTGGCCGCCGTGGCGCGGACGGGGGACGTCATTGCGCTTCAGGGGGACCTCGGCGCAGGCAAAACGGTTTTCGCCAGGGCCTTCGTTCGGGCTTTCGGCGGAACCGATGAAGAAGTCCCGAGTCCAACCTTCACCCTTGTCCAGCAATACGATTTCGACAGGGGAACCGTTTTCCATTTCGACCTCTACCGTCTTGAGGAGGCGCAGGAAGCATACGAACTGGGATGGGAGGACGCGCTGGCCGACGGGGTCGTTCTGGTGGAATGGCCGGAACGTCTGGGCGGTTTGCTGCCTGCCGATCATCTGGCCGTGGTTCTGACCCTTGGCGATGCAACCGATTCGCGGCGCGCGCGCCTGTCGGCGGCAGGCGATTGGGGAAACAGGCTGAAAGAGGTGAACCTTGACTTCGCGTAGCGGATTGATCGACGCCTTTCTCGTCAAGGCGGGATGGGGTGGAGCGCGCCGTCGTCCCCTGGCGGACGATGCGTCGTTTCGTCGCTATGAGCGGATTGAAGCTGCTGGTGGAGCGACAGCCGTCTTGATGGATGCGCCGCCCGAACACGAGGACGTGCGCCCCTATCTGTCCATCGCTCGGCATCTGGTGGGAATGGGGTACAGCGCCCCGCGTATTCTGGCCGAAGACGTCGCGCAGGGTTTTCTGCTGATCGAGGACCTCGGCGACAATACCTTCACCCGGCTTCTCGTATCCGGCGTGGATGAGGAATCGCTTTACGCCCTCGCCATTGATGTTCTCATTGATCTGCACCGCCGTCCTGCGTCCGAAGCATTGAGCATTGACGTTCCGCCCTATGACGATGGCCGTCTTCTCGATGAGGCATTGCTGCTGATCGACTGGCACCTTCCCGCGATAACGGGTTGTCCGTTGGCGGCGGAAGCCCGCGAATCCTATATTGCGGCATGGCGTTCGCTCTTCCCACAGGTCCACGCAAGGCCACAAACGCTGGTCCTGCGCGATTTTCATGTGGACAACCTGCTGCGTGTCACAGGCCGCGATGGTCTGTCCGCATGCGGGTTGCTCGATTTCCAGGATGCGTTGTCCGGCCCCGATGCCTACGATGTCGTTTCGCTGCTTGAAGATGCGCGGCGCGATATCGATGAAGGGTTGGCTGATCGCATGCTTGCGCGTTACTACGGGGCGTTCCCGGAAATGGATCGTGGTGGATTCGACGCCGCCTATGCCATTCTTGGGGCGCAGCGCCACGCCAAGGTCATCGGCATTTTCACACGCCTTTGCGTGCGTGACAAAAAGCCGCAGTATCTTGGCCACATCCCGCGGGTCTGGCGGCTTTTTGAACGGTCCTGCCGTCATCCCGCCCTTTCGGCGGTGCGCGGCTGGTTTGAAGCTAATGTGCCGGAAGGGCAGAGGAGGATTCCCCAATGCGAATCGGCGTGACCATGCCGAAAAAGGCCATGATTCTGGCGGCTGGGTTGGGCCTCAGGATGCGCCCGATTACCGAAAAAACGCCGAAGGCCCTGGTTCCTGTGCGGGGCGAGACGCTGATCGACCGGACGCTCGACCGTTTGCAGAGATCGGGCGTCGAAACGGTGGTCGTCAACCTGCATCACCTGGGCGACAAGATCCGCCGTCACCTGTCGAAAAGGGAAAAGCCCGAAACGGTTTTCTCGGATGAAGCAGAGCTTCTGGAAACCGGAGGCGGTATCAAAAAGGCGTTGCCCATGCTGGGCGACGATCCCTTCTTCGCGATCAACGGCGATGCGCTCTGGCTGAACGGCCCGACACGCGCCCTCGAACGCATGGCGGAACGATGGAACGAAGGGGAAATGGATGCCCTGCTTCTGCTTCATTCGACCGTCGACGCCTACGGATACGAGGGCATGGGGGACTTCGTCGTTGATCCGGTGGGAAGTCTTACGCGCCGTGATGAACGCGAAGCCGTTCCCTATCTTTTTACCGGCATCCAGATGGTTCATCCCCGCGTGTTCAAGGATACGCCGGACGGCAAGTTCTCGATGAACGTGATCTATGATCGCCTGATTGAGGCGGGCCGCCTCTTTGGCATCATCCATGATGGCGAATGGTTCCATATTGGTACGCCTGGTGGATTGACGGCGGCCGAGGATTTTCTGGACGAACGTTATCCGGACAGGCGCCGACGCTTCTAGGAAACAACCCGGTGGGAGGGGGAATGGCCGACAGATCACCGACCGTTTTCACGATCCCCGCCGGCGCGCCCTTTGTCGATTCACTCGCCGTCGGACTGATGGCGCGTGCGAACGGCGATCCGGCGCGCCTGTCGGAAATGACGGTCCTTCTGCCCACCCGCCGCGCCTGCCGAAGCCTGCGCGACGCCTTCCTGCGGTGCAGTGGCGGAAAGGCCATGCTGCTGCCCCGGATGATGCCGCTCGGCGATCTGGATGAGGACGAGATTGCCCTCGCAGGGTGGGACGAAGAGGCCCCCGGCGGGCTTGATCTTCCCCCCGCGATTTCGGGTCTTCGCCGACAGCTTCTTCTCGCCCGCCTGGTCATGGCGCGTGATGGCGATATACGCGTCGATCAGGCGGCTCGTCTGGCCGCCGAACTGGCGCGGCTTCTCGATCAGGTAAAAACCGAACGGCTTGACTTCAGGGACCTCGACCGGCTGGTCGATCTGGATGGGGATCTATCCGCGCACTGGCGTCATACACTTGCCTTTCTGGGGATCATCACGGAGGTCTGGCCGGGTGTTCTGGCCGAGGAAGGTTGCCTTGATCCCGCCGAGCGCCGCAACCGGCTTCTGTCCGCACAGGCCGCTGCATGGTCCGCCTCTCCGCCGCCCGGCCGGGTGATCGCCGCCGGCTCCACCGGCACCATCCCCGCGACGGCCGATCTGCTGGACGCCGTTGCGCACCTGCCCGAGGGCTGCGTCATCCTGCCCGGCCTTGACCGGTCCGTCGATGATGCGGTCTGGGCGGACCTGCCGCCTTCGCATCCCCAATACGGCATGGCGCGGTTGCTGGACCGGTTGGGTGTGGGCCGGGATGGGGTCGAGGACTGGCAGGCGCCGCCCCCCGCCGAGGCGCTCGCCCGCGCGCATTTCATCAGCCACGCCATGCTGCCGCCCGAGGCGACGGGTCTTTGGCGGGATGGCGGAAAGATTGAACCGTCCGCGTTGGAAGGCATCAGTAGAATCGAGGCGGAGACCGAACAGGAAGAGGCCCTGGCCATTGCCCTTGTCATGCGCGAGGCGTTGGAGGAACCGGGCCGGACCGCCGCGCTGGTGACGCCGGACCGCGATCTGGCGCGCCGTGTCGGCGCAGAATTGTCACGCTATGGGCTGGTGGTGGACGATTCGGCGGGGCGTCCTCTGGACAAGACCCCGGCCGGGGTTTTCATGCGGCTTGCCGCCCGCCTTGTGGCGAACCGGTTTGATCCCGTTTCCCTGCTGTCCGTCCTCAAGCACCCGCTGGCGGCCTGCGGGCATGACCCCGCCACGTTTCGCCGGACGGTCAGGGCGCTGGAGATCGCCGCCCTGCGCGGTCCCCGTCCCGATGAGGGACTGTCTGGCCTGCGCGCCGCCCTTGGCGAAAAGAAGCGGGACTTGGGGAAATTGCTCGATGGCCTTGAGGCGGCCGCTGCGTCTTTCGTCGAAGCGCTGGACGGACATGCGGTTCCTGTCGGCGCGCTTGTCGAGGCCCATGCCGCCTTTGCCGAGGTTCTCGCCGCAACGGATGGGGGATCGGGCGACGAGCGGCTGTGGGCCGGTGACGATGGTGAGACCCTTGCCGGTTTCATCGCCGAGTTGAACGAGGTATCGACCGGTGCGGCCATTCTGGAAATCGCGGGGAGGGACTATCCCGCCCTGTTTGAAACGCTGATGGCGGGACGGGTCGTGCGCCCGTCCTACGGCAGTCATCCGCGGCTGTTTGTCTGGGGCCTGCTAGAGGCGCGGTTGCAGCAGGCGGATGTGTTGGTCCTCGGCGGGCTGAACGAGGAAAGCTGGCCGCCCGAAGCCCAGACCGGTCCGTGGATGAGCCGCCCGATGATGGCGGCATTCGGCCTGCCCTTGCCGGAAAGACGGATCGGGCTGGCGGCGCACGATTTTGCGCAAGCCTGCTGTGCGAGGAACGTGATCCTTTCCCGCGCGGGACGCGTGCGGGGCGCGCCCACGGTGCCTTCGCGCTGGTTGTTGCGGATGGAAACATGTCTGCGCGGTAGCGGACTGGAAAAAGCATTTGCGGCGAACAGGACATGGGCAGGGTGGGCGCGTGCGCTGGACGAGGCCGGGCCGCCCTCGCCCCTCTTGCAACCTCGCCCGACGCCGCCGCCGGCCGTCAGGCCCCGCAAATTGTCCGTTTCCCGGATTGAGACCTGGATCCGCGATCCCTACGCCATCTATGCGCGCTACATCCTCGGCCTGAAGGTTCTTGACCCCCTTGACGCCGACCCCGGCGCGGCGGACCGCGGGACGGCGATTCATGAGGCGCTGGACAGTTTCATCAAGGCGCACAGGGAGGCGCTGCCCGAGGATGCGTACGAACGTCTTCTTGACGCCGGGCGGGACGCATTCGCCGGGGCCATGATCCGTCCGGGCGTCCGCGCCTTCTGGTGGCCCCGTTTCGAACGCATCGCGCAGTGGTTCATCGCCTATGAAACCGCGCGCCGCAAAACCGGTGTCATGCCGCTGGTCATGGAGGCGGACGGGGCTTTGACCTTCGACGCCCCTGCCGGTCCCTTTACCCTGACGGCGCGGGCCGACCGGCTGGACCGTCTGCCAGACGGCGGGCTTTGCGTGGTCGATTACAAGACCGGCGCCCCGCCAAGCTGGAAGCAGGTGGAAAGCGGTTTCTCGCCGCAGTTGACGCTGGAGGCGGCCATGCTCGCCGGAGGGGCGTTTGCAGACGCGGGCGTTCCCGCCGGGGTGGCCTCGGCCCTTCTTTATCTGCAGCTCTCGGGTGGCCGCGTTCCCGGAAAGGCCAGCGAAAAGGCGGACGGCGTGCATGAAATGGCTGCCGAGGCCCTCGACGGCCTGCGCAGGCGTGTCGCCGAATTCGACGATCCCGCGACGCCCTATCTTTCACGGATCAAACCGGCCTTCACCAACCGGCCAGGCGATTATGACCATCTGGCCCGAGTCAGGGAATGGTCGGTTGCGGGGGGGGACGAGGAATGAGCGGCGTGGAAAATCCCATGTCGGAAAAGCCTTCGCCCGGCGCGACCGCCGCGCAGCTTGTTGCCGCGGACCCCGGCGCTTCCGTCTGGGTTTCGGCGAACGCGGGAACCGGCAAGACCCGAGTCCTGATCGATCGCATCACGCGGTTGTTGCTGGAAGGCGTCCGCCCCGAACGCATCCTGTGCCTGACCTTCACCAAGGCCGCGGCGGCCGAGATGGCGACGCGTCTGGCCGATCGTCTCAGCGCTTGGGCGGTTGCCGACGATGACAGGTTGGCGGAGGAGTTGCACCAGCTGTTTGGCAAGCCAGCCGACCATGACCTGCACCCCCTTGCACGGCGCCTGTTCGCCGAAACCCTCGATGCGCCGGGGGGGCTGAAGATCCGCACCATCCATTCGTTCTGCGAATCCCTGCTCGGCCGTTTCCCGCTTGAAGCCGGCCTGGCCCCGCATTTCACCGTAATGGATGAACGGACCGCCGCGGAACTTATGCAAGACGCGCGCGATCGGATTTTCGCCCATGCCTTCGATCGGGGGGAAGAGCGGGTGGCCCGCGCGATGGACCATCTGGCTGGTCTGGTCAACGAGGACGGCTTCGCCACCCTGATGCGGCAGCTATCCTTTCATCGCAGCCGTCTTGCTGCGCTCATTTCCGCCCACAAGGGGCTGGACGGAGCCATCGCCGCCGCGCGGCGCAACCTTGGTGTTGAGGAAGGTGCGACAGCGGAGGGGATTGTCGCCGATGCCTGTCGCGAAGGGGCCTTTGATCGCGCTGGGCTGTCCGCTGCGGTCGTTGCTCTGGCCGAAGGATCGGCAAAGGACGGCGAACGCTCGGCCGCCATCGCCGCGTGGCTGGAAGGTGGGGACGATGGCCGCGCTGCTGGATGGCCGGATTACACGGATGTCTTTATGCGCAAGGACGGCAAGGCGCGTGCGGAAAGCCAACTGTCCACCAAGGCGGTACGGGAGAAAACCCCTGCCGCCTTTGACGTGCTGCTGGCGGAACAGGAACGCATCGTCGGAACGGCCCAGCGGTTGAAGGCGTTGTTCGTGGCCGAGGCGACCGGTGCGTTGCTGGCGCTTGGGTCTTCGTTGATGGACGCCTACGATGACATCAAGGCGCGGCGCGCCCTTCTCGATTACGACGATCTGATCCTTGCCACGCGGGGCCTTTTGACGCGGGATGGCGGGGTGTCCTGGGTGCACTACAAGCTGGACGGCGGCCTCGATCATGTTCTGGTCGACGAGGCGCAGGATACCAGCCCAGAACAATGGGACGTGATCACCGCGCTGGCCGCCGAATTTTTTGAGCCGGGCGGCGCGCGGGGCGACGCCGGTCGCACCGTCTTCGCCGTCGGCGACGAGAAACAGTCGATCTACAGCTTTCAGGGGGCCGACCCCGCGGCCTTCGAGGGCACGCGTCAGATGTTTGCCGATCGTGCGCGGGCCATGGGTGGGGACGTGGTGCCGGTCGAACTGCACAAGTCCTTCCGTTCAACACCGGTCGTCCTTCGCGCTGTCGATGCGGTCTTCGCCGGGGACAGGGCGGCGGCCGAGGGGCTGACCTTCGCCGGACGGCCCGTTGTGCACGAATCATCGCGCCACGGTCAGGGCGGGCTGGTCGAAATCTGGCCGACTCTGACCCCGGACGAAGAAGTGGATCGCGATCCATGGGATGCACCGATGGATCATGTCGGTGAACAAAGCCCGCCGGCACGTCTGGCCCGTCTGATTGCCGATACGATCGGGGGGTGGTTGGACCGGGGGGAGGTCCTGGAATCCGCGGCGCGGCCGATCCTGCCCGGCGACGTCATGATTCTGGTGCGCCGCCGCGACGCCTTCGTCGAGGAAATGGTTCGTGCGCTCAAACTACGGAATATTCCCGTGGCGGGCACGGACCGCATGGTGCTGACCGATCAGCTGGGCGTCATGGATCTTGTGGCGGTCGGACGTTTTGTTCTGCTGCCCGAAGACGACCTCAACCTTGCTGTCGTTTTGAAGGGGCCGCTGTTTGGCTTTACTGACGATGACCTGTTCGCCTTCGCTCACGGGCGTGAAGGAACGCTGTGGCGGGCGTTGGGCGCAAAGGCCGACACCGATGGCGGTCCCTTCCTCCATGCTCGTGAACGACTGGCTGCGCTCCTTGCCCGTGCGGACTATCAACCGCCTTACGAGTTCTACGCCCGCATTCTGGGGGCCGAGGGCGGGCGGCGCGCCATTCTCGGAAGGCTCGGTCGTGATGCTGAAGACCCGATCGACGAGTTTCTTTCCCTGTCGCTGGCCTATGAACGTGAACATCCACCGTCTCTGCAAGGTTTCCTGCATTGGCTGGAGGCCGGTGGGACCGAGATCAAGCGCGACCTGGAACAGGGACGCGGCACGGTCCGTGTGATGACCGTTCATGGGGCAAAGGGTTTGCAGGCCCCCATCGTTTTTCTGCCCGATACCTGTACGGTTCCCGACAAGCGAACCGACAGCCGCCTGCGCTGGATCGACGGGGAGGATCCCATCCTGCTCTGGCCACCGTTCTCCGACACCGACGTTCCGGTGACCGAGGAACTGGGCGATGCCGCTGCCGCCCTGCGCTTGCAGGAATACCGCCGGTTGCTCTATGTCGCGATGACCCGGGCCGAAGACCGCCTTTATGTGACCGGGCATGAGAACAGGCGCGGCAGGAGTGAGGGGTGCTGGTACGACCTGATCCGCGACGCCGTGGTCGAGCTTTCCGGCGTCGTGCCGTTCGAAGGGCCAGCGGGCGGTGAGGGGTTGCGCATCCTCGATCCGCAGGAAGCCGCGCCCGACAAGACGGGAAAGGGAACTGACAAGGCGGAGCCCGCGACCGTTCCCCTGCCTGACTGGGCGAGGCAGCCCCCGCCGCCGGAGCCCGAACCCTCCCGCCCCCTTGCGCCGTCACGGCCGTCGGGCGATGCCCCACCCGTCGCCTCGCCGCTGGGCGGGGATGGCGGCGCGCGGTTCCGTCGCGGGCGTCTGATCCACCGTTTGCTGCAAACCCTGCCCGATATCGATCCTGTCCGTCGCGCAGATGCCGCACGGGCGTGGCTGGCGCGGGCGTCCCATGGTCTCGATCCTGCGTTGCAGGATGAGATCGCGGTTGAAACCATGGCCGTCCTCGACGATCCGCGTTTCGCGGCGTTGTTCGGTTCCGGCTCCCGCGCCGAGGTTCCCCTGGCCGGGGTTGTCGGTGGCAGGGTTGTCGCCGGACAGGTCGACCGTCTGGTCGTCGATGAAGGGGAGGTTACCGTGGTCGATTACAAGACGAACCGTCCGCCGCCCACCGCAGTTGAGGACGTTTCCGCTGTTTATCTGGCGCAGATGGCCGCCTACAGGGCCCTGTTGAACGATATCTATCCGGGCAGGGCGGTTCGCTGCGTCCTGCTGTGGACGGACGGTCCGCGTATCATGGATCTTCCCGATGCGCTGCTTGATGGCCACGCACCTTGACGGGGCGGGATGGCGACCCTAGATTTCTTGAACGAGAATGACACGCAACCGGTTATGGCCCGATGCGCCGCTGCCGGTTCGCCACCAGACGGGATAATTAAATGACAAAGCAAGTTACCGACGACTCCTTCGATGCCGACGTTCTGAAGTCCTCCACGCCTGTGGTCGTTGACTTCTGGGCGGAGTGGTGCGGCCCGTGCAAGCAGATCGCGCCTGCGCTGGACGAGCTTGCCGCCGAAATGGGCGAGAAGGTCGTCATCGCGAAGATCAATATCGATGAAAACCCGATGACCCCGTCGAAGTACGGCGTTCGCGGCATCCCGACCCTGATGGTTTTCAAGGACGGACAGGTTGCCGCCACCAAGATCGGCGCGTTGCCCAAGAGCAAGCTTTTCGAATGGGTTCAGTCAGTGGTCTGACGCCTCGGCGAAGCCGCTTGCGGATTATGAAAACCCCCGCCGTCTGGCGGGGGTTTTTCGTTGCCTGAAACTGATTTTCGGGCGGCCTATTTCTTCTTCGGCGGATTGCCCGGAACGGGCAGGGCGGACAGTGACGGATGGGCGCGCTGGTACTGGCGCGGGAACGGCGCGTCGGCGCGCAGTTCCACCGAAGCCCGCCATGCCCAATGGGGGTTGAGCAGCATCGGCCGGCCCAGCGCAATCATGTCGGCCTGTCCGGACGACACGATGGTTTCCGCCTGCTTGGGTTCATCGATCATACCGACCGCAATGGTCGCCATATCGGTCACCGATGTGATTTCGGCGCACAGCCCGACCTGATAGCCCGGCCCGGCGGTGATTTCCTGTGCGGGGTCGAGGCCGCCGCTGGAAACATGGATGAAGTCGCATCCCATTTCCTCCAGCGCCATGGCGAAGGCGACGGAATCGTCGATTTCCCAGCCGCCGTCGATCCAGTCGGTTGCCGATATCCGGATGCCAAGCGGTTTGTCTTCGGGCCAGACGGCGCGGATCGCCTCGAACACCTCCATCGGGAAGCGCATGCGGTTTTCCAGCGACCCGCCGTAGTCGTCGGTGCGCTGGTTGCTGATCGGCGACAGGAAGGTATGCAGCAGGTAGCCGTGCGCGGCATGGATTTCGACCAGATCGAACCCGGCGCGATCGGCGCGTTTCGCCGCATCGACGAAGCCTTGCTTGACGCGGGCGAGGCCAGCCGCATCGAGTTCCCTGGGAACCGGCCAGCCGTCGGCGAAGGGGATGGCCGAGGGGCCGACGATCTCGGACCAGCCGCCGCCGTCGGCGCTTTGCGGCGCACCACCCTCCCAGGGCGACTGGGTCGATGCCTTGCGGCCCGCATGGGCCAGCTGGATGCCCATGGCGGCGTTGCCGTAATCCTTGGCGAAGCGGATGATGCGGCCAAGGGCTTCTTCCTGTTCGTCGTTCCACAGTCCCAGACAGCCCGGGGTGATCCGACCTTCGGGTACGACGCCCGTGGCTTCGGTGATAAACAGCCCGCAACCGGCGACGGCGAACTGCCCCATATGCATCAGATGCCAGTCGTTGGCCACGCCGTCGTGCGCGCTGTACTGGCACATGGGCGCGACGACGACCCGGTTGTTGAGGGTAAGGGAGCGGAGTTCGATGGGGGCAAAGAGGCGGCTGGGCATAAGACTTTCCTGTTCAATTCATTGATGTGGCGGAAACGTGTGAAGAATCGTTCCTGGCGGTGAGTTTGGCGTTGGTGGCGCGCTGGCGTTGTGACATGGCCTTCAGCATGCCGATTCCCAGTTCAGGATAGGACATCAGCAGGCCGTGCAGTTTTTCTTTGCTGAGCGACAGGCCCTGAGTATCTGAAAGTACGTGAGCCGTCGCCGATCGGGTCTGGTCGTCCAGAATGCCCATTTCACCGAAACAGTCGCCGTCCTTCAGTTCGGCGACGAAGCTCTTGCTCTCCACGTTGTCGTCCAGCGAAATGCCGATACAGCCGGTGATGATCAGGAACATGGCGTTTCCTGATTCCCCCTTGTCGAAAACGCGTTCGCCCTCGATCCAGAACACCGGGTCAAGGGCTTCCGATACCCAGCGCAGTTGATCGGTGCGCAACAGCGAGAAGAACGGGACCCGCTTCAGCAGCATGATGCGTTCAAAGGACATGATCCGTCGTTTCCGTTACCAGACTGCAGGCCTTTCGCCTGTCGGGGCCGTTTCGATCCTTGTGTTCAGCGACTGGGCGCAGCGTTTCAGCCAGCGGCTGCCATGAGTCGCGCACCATATCAGAGTCTCCTCCCAGCTTGCTACCGGCACCGCTTCTCCCGATCGCCAGGTTTCGTCGTGTTCGTTCTGGAGAACGGTCGCCAGCCTTCGAATCAGAGGATCCTGCTGACCGCTGAGCATGGTTTCAAGGGCCAGCGCCCGGGTCGATTTTTCCCGGCTCGCCCATGCTGCCCGTCCGGCGCGCACCACATCGTGTTCGCCCATGACGTCAAGCGCATGAAGGGCAAGGCCAAGATGGCGGTGAACCTCTTCGTGCAAGACGGTGGACAGGAAAGACTCCTGCGACACCGCTATTGACGCCTCCTCCGGGTTCATCGCCTTTACGGCCAGGGCGATGCGTCGTTTGCGTTCGGCGGCATCAAGCTGGTTATGGACGGTTTCGCGAAGCAGGGTATCCGCTCCGTCGAACTTGGCTGCTGTCAGTCCGTCGCACAGCAAGGCGAGAATGCGGAAATCGTCGGCGAAACCGGAAAGGGACGTCCGGTAATCTTCCAGCGTCATCGGCATAAGCAACGGTGCGGTATCCGCCGCCGCTTTTTTGACCTGAAAACTTTCGTCACGAAGGGCGCGGCTGAGAAGCGCCAGCCGCGCATCGAGCGGAAGATGTCCGGGGGCCGACGCAATCGCCGCCTTGCGGACTTCCCAGACAGGGTCATCGAAGGCTTTTTGCAATATCCCGGCCATGATTCCCTTCCCCGGTTCCCCAATCGCGCCCAGGCAATAGACCGCTGCGGCGTGAACCCGCCTGTTTTCATGGGTGGTTAGGGGCGCAACCCGATCATACCAGGAAGGGTCCCGCATCAGGCGCACCACGGATAGTGCTGCCATAAGGTCCGATGATAGGTTCGAGGCCAGCATCCGTTCAAGCGTCTCGCGCCCCCCTTCCATCGTCCCGGGGTGGCCGCTTCCCATGGCGATGTGCGCCGCCGTGGCTCTGAAGCGGGGGCTGTCGTGGCGAAGCCACTCTTCGGTAACGGCCCATACGCGGTCGTCTCCATGCTCGGCCAGAAGCGTCAGGGCGGTGCCTCTAAGGTGGGGGTCCCCATCATTCTGGCAGGTGTGGGCGAACCCTTCCCATCCCGGGGATCGAAGATTGGCGAGAATTCGCAAAAGACGGTCACGGATGGCAGGCTCTTTCGTGGGCGCGATGTCCAGAAGGATTGGACCCGCGTCCTCGGGAGCCCCCCGCCATAGCAGGTCGACGAAGGTCATGAGGGAATCGGTGTCTTTCGCTTCCCGGATCAACTGCTCCAGACGGGCGCAGACGGCACGATCCAGGCGGCGCAGATCCTCGATGGTGCCTCCCTTGGATACGAAGACCTGGCCCTGGATCAGTTGAACCAGACTGGTCCCGTAAAGACGGTTCTTCCAGACCTGAAACAGCAGATAGGCCCCGGCCGCCGCAAAGCCAACCCAGCCCAGCCATTGGATGACGGCCTCCTTGTCCACGGCGATCAGCATCAGCCCGGCGAAGCCCATGCCCAACGGCAGCACAAGACCGGTCATCAAGGCCCGAACCCGTCCCTGCACCTGCAACGGCAAGGCATGGAAGTACAGGTTGGCGGAAGGGTGTCGGAAAGCGGGGAGGAACCCCATGTAGTTGAAGCGGCCGACCAGGGCGGCCAGGAACGACGGGCTGACGGCCAGAGCGGCAAAGGTCAGAAGGCTGGTGACAGGGTAGATCAGGCTGACGAACTTGAGGCCGAAACGCCGCATCATCCGGTTGGTGACGAGAAGCTGCAGGAACAGCGTCACGGCATTGGTGATGGCGGTGAACCAGCCGAAGAAGGCGGCCAGTTGCGCTTCGTCCGTGAAATGGCCGGTGATGATCGTGCTGACCAGATAGTCCTGGATGGCGATGATCACGATCAGGGCGAACATGGCGTAGCCAGTGACGCGAACGAAAGCGGAGCGGCGTGCGTACCGCAAGCCTTCGGAAATCGCGGTGAAGCGGCCCCTGGATGCAGTGGCGGAATGAGTCGACTTGGCTTTTCGTTTTGTCGGGCGCTGTTCCCCACGGTGATACGCCGCCAGGAGGATGATGGATATGCTTAGGCTGGCCGCCCATACCAGTGCCATGTCCTCCGTGTTCAGCCAGCTCAGCATCACCGCCATCATGGCCCCACCGATGATGCCGCCCATGCGCGACCCGGCGGTGATCAGGGGAAACAGCCTCTTGGACTGCAAAGGGTCCATGAACCCGGAGACATAGAGATTGAAATGGGTCACGACGAATTCGGAAAACACCGCATAGCCGAGAAAATAGACGACGTACCAGAGCGGGTGCGAATCTGTTGAAATGAAGGTCCAGGTGAACCCCAGAAACACGACGTACAGCAGCAGCATTCCCTGAAACAGTCGGTGGGAACGCACCCGGTCAGCCAGTTCCGCATAAAACAGACCGAAAAGAACCAGCAGGATGCCGGTGGCGAAGAACATGTGGGGCAGGAATTCGACGCCGAAGCGCTTGAAGAAAAGGGTATCGCTGGAAGCCCGCCCTAACGCCATGCCCAGGCCAAGCAGGAAATAAAGGCTGGCGCTGTAGAGAACCAGTGCCCCTTCCCCCGGGAATACCAGAAAATACCGCCCCAGCCGCTTACTGGACATGGCTGGTTTCAGCCCCCTTTAGCAAAGCCTGATCATTAATGCGGCGATAGTTCTGCAGATTATCCGGCGAGAACTCAACCACATCCCCACAAATATTGAGGGGTCTTGTTTTTTGTACAGCATGTATAAGATAATTGTAACTAGACAAATTCCATTGTGGTTGCGATCATCTTGCACGGCGTTTAAACGCTGACGGGGGAGTTACCCTGAAGGGGGGGCTTTATATGAGGATGATGGTTGCGGGCAGGTCGTTATCATCTGCTATACGGAAGGCTGGCTTTTCCTTTTCAGCGTTTTTTCTTTTGGCGATGTCGACAGCGGATGTTTCCCGGGCGGACACTCAGCACGCGGCGGTCTCGTCGGCTCTGGTCCAGCCTGTCGGCAAGGACCCCCACTCGATCAAGCCAGGCTTTTTCGACATCCACATTTGCAACTGGACGGATCGGGAACGTTTCGTTTTCGCCCTCTTTTCCAGCAGGTTCTTCGCTGATATCGCGAAGATCGAGATTTTCGCGCCCGACGGCGGACACATGGGCGATATGGACTTGGGCAAATACCGCTACGAGGCACCGACCAAGGACAGGGGGGAGAAAAGGATCTACATCAAGTTCTTCGACCTGCCGGAAAAGCAGACGGAAGGCTGGTACACGACCCATGTCACCATGAAGGACGGCAGCGTTCACCTTTCGAAGGACTGGGTTATGCCCGAAGGCCTGCCTCTGGCCTCGGGCCTGACGCCGCCCGATGGCGCCACCGATATCCCCATACCTGAAGAGCTGACCTGGAACCCGATACCCGGTGCTCGTTTCTACAAGGTGTTCATCCGCGACGGCTGGCAGGACGGCAAGTTGCTGTATCAGTCCAGGTTGCTTCCCGAACCTCGTCTCGTCCTGCCCAAGGGCCTGCTTCAGCCGGGCGGCATGTACCTGTGGCGCGTCCATGCGCGGGACATGAACGAAAACCCGGTGTGGGGCGATTTCAACAGCGGCTCACTCAGTGCGGAAATCGAATTCAGCGTCAAATAACGCTCAACCGTTTTCGCACAGCACCGATCCCGCCAGATAGAGCGATCCGGTGATAAGAATGCGTCCGGGTTTGTGATTGCGCAACAGGGCGCGGATCGCGGTCGCCACATCGGGGGCGGCGGCGACCGGCATTCCGGCCCGCGCCGCGCCATCGGCGGCCTCGGCCGCGGAAAGCGAGTTCGGCTGTCCGGGGATCGGCACCGCCACGGCCTGCCGCACCCGCATGCCAAACGGCATGAGAAATTCCGCCGGGTTGCGGTTGTTGAGCATACCAAACACGATATGAAGTGACTTGTCCCGCCACTGCCGCGCCTGTTTCGCCAATGCCTGTCCCGCAGCGGGATTATGCCCGCCGTCCAGCCATAGCTCCCAGTCCGTATCCTCACCCGCCAGCATATCGACCAGCGGTCCGCGCGTCAGGCGTTGCAGCCGGCCGGGCCATGAAACGGACCGAAGGCCTTCCGCGATGGCGTCGTCGCCGATGGGCAGAATGTCGGCAAGGGCATCCGCGCAGGCCACGGCATGGCCCGCATTGGCGATCTGGAATTCCCCGACAAGGGCCGGAGCGGGGAGGATGCGTTCCCTGCCCCGCACGCGCACCGTCATTTCCTCGCCCTTCCGCGCCGCCGTCCAATCCGTTCCTTCGACAACAAGAGGTGCGCCGATCATTCTGGCGCGCTCGGCAATCACATCCTGCGCGGCGGGTTCCTGTGCGGCGCAGACGCAAGCAACGGCGGGTTTGAGGATACCGGCCTTCTCGCCCGCGATGGCGGCAAGCGTGTCGCCCAGATAATCCTGGTGGTCCATCGATACGGGCGTAATGGCGGTCAGCGCCGGTTTTGCGATG
>JAPHTL010000133.1 GCA_026193355.1 Rhodospirillales bacterium | reverse complement strand
TGGGTTGTTGGCGTGCCTTGTCCGGCAAAGGCGTAAGGGTCAATCCGCATGGATTGAAGCGCGCCTGTCGGCTCATCGTTGTCGTCCAGGGCGTAACCCTGAAGGTGATATCCGTTTTTGTCGATCAGGTAGCCTTCGTCATAGTTTGAAACCTTTCCTGTGACCGGATCGGTATAGGTTCCCTCATCCCCAGAAGACATGAACAGCATGCCGTCACGCCCGTACAGGGTGTTGCCGCCGCTGTCCTGCTGGGAATTGAGGATGAAGAAACCCTGACCGTTGAGCGCAATGTCGAGGTTGCGCGCACTGGATACAAGGTGCCCCTGCCCCCGGACCAGCGTCCTGTTCTGGGCCTGAACGCCGCCAAAATCGTAGTTGAAGTCCTGGGGCGCGTTGCTGACCCTTTGGGTCAGGACCGAAGAAAAAAGCGTATCGCTCTTCTTGTAACCGCCCGTGTTTACGTTGGCGATGTTGAAACTGATCGTGTTCAGGGACTGACTCTGTGCGAGCATGCCCTGGATGCTTGGCGCAAAACCGCCGTACAACATATTCCCTACTCCGATCTTCTGCTCGGTATGTCTTTCGCCCACCGGGCGCATGGAAATCCCAGCAGTTCTTTGCAATAAGGATGCCATCTATCGACGTCAGATAGATTGTTGTAATATAATGGTTATTCTTTTCGTCCTGTGGCGCGCCAGCCTTGATTTCATGCTTGTGATTGCCGTACGGCAAAAAATGCCGGGCTATGCTGGCCGAAAGGTTCTTCGCAGGGGCACTTCGGGGCGAGACGTGTTTTGGCAAGAATGGGTCGTGCTTAACCTTTTCTTATCGATGGCGACCCATGATAAAATCGGGTTCGTGCGGCTCCGATGAGCCGTTCCCGTTTGTCGTTGAATGGCGGTCGAACCGTGACGATCTGCGCCGTGGCGAATTGCACTGTGACTGGTTGCTCTGTGAAATGAAGATTACAGACGTCAAATCTGCGCGCCCCGCATCTTCCGCAAAGGCCAAGGGGGCCAAGGGCGGGGGAGGGGCGGATTTCGCCCGCCATCTGAGCGAGGCGGCCGGCGGCGATGGACCGGAGCAGGCATCTGGTTCTGTTCCCGTTGCTGGCGTCGGTCCTGTGTTTGCCGCCCAGGACGCCGGGGATTCGCTGGAACGGGAAGCCCGCAAGCGACTCATGGATCGCGGCGAAGACATTCTCGAATATCTTGAACGTATCCGACTCGATATTCTGGCGGGTGCGCTATCCAAACATCAATTAATGAATCTGGCCCAGCTTCTTCGAAGCCGCCGCCAGGCGGTCGATGATCCCGGCCTTATCGATATCATCGACGAGATTGAACTCCGCGCCCAGGTCGAAATCGCCAAATGGACCCGGACCACGGGTTAGCGCCGACAGTCCCCTGGAATCATTAAAAATCATCCTTCGGTTGATGCTGCAAAACGGCAGCTTCCCGGAGCATTTTGATTTTTCATCGATTTTTCAATGAAATGAAGGTTTGTCCAACGTGAAAAGAGCCTTGCCCCGAGGGCGCTCCATCACTATATTCCGGCCCCGTCAGGCCATAAGCTAGGGAGCAAGGCGATAATGACGGTGACAGTACCGCCGGATTACACGCCATCCGACGACGAAGAGTTCATGAACCCCATAATGCTGGAATACTTCCGCGGGAAGATTCTGCAATGGCGGTCTGAATTGCTTGAGGAATCGAACGAGACCCTCCAGCATCTTCAGGAAGGCGGTAATACAGAACCCGATATTGCAGATCGTGCGTCGATTGAAACAGAACGGTCATTGGAGCTTCGAACCCGTGATCGCGCCCGCAAGTTGATCGGAAAGATCGACGAGGCGCTTGAGCGTATTGAAAACGGCTCCTACGGGTTCTGTGAAGAAACCCACGAGCCGATCAGCATACGTCGATTGGAGGCCCGCCCCATCGCAACGTTGAGCATTGAGGCGCAAGAGCGTCACGAGCGGATGGAAAAAACCCACCGCGACTGAGGACCTGCCGTCAGTCACACCGAAAAAAAAGGCCGATGCATCGCATCGGCCTTAAGTTTTCTAGCTTCGTTAGACGCTAGAACGGGAACAGGATATCCCAAATCTGGGTTCCCCAGCGGGGCTGTTGCAATTCCGAGACATTTCCGCGGCCACCGTAGGCCATGCGCATCTCGGC
>JAPHTL010000315.1 GCA_026193355.1 Rhodospirillales bacterium | reverse complement strand
TTGGGCTTGGCTTTCGCCGGTGCCTTGGGCTTGGCTGAA
The DNA here is from genome assembly GCA_026193355.1 of Rhodospirillales bacterium. Lineage (GTDB taxonomy): Bacteria > Pseudomonadota > Alphaproteobacteria > Rhodospirillales > JAPHTL01 > JAPHTL01. Next base: position 2,784 of record JAPHTL010000315.1, on the reverse strand, counting down.
GGTTTGGCCTTCGCCGCGGGTCTGGTTTTTCCCTTGGTCTCGGTGCTGGCTTTGGCGATCAGCATTTCCGCCTTCAGCCAGTGTTCCAGATCGCGTCCCGCCGGACGGCCCTCCGCTTCCCAGAGTTCGTAGGCTTTCATGAGTATTCGGTCGCGCTGGGTCTGGTTGGTCATGGTCCGTCTCCAAAAACATCGTCAAGGAGCACCGGCCCCCAGGGCAGAAACGACCCCCCGGGAATGCCTGATCCCTGCATGCCGTAATCATAACACCTTCTTATGAGCGGCGTCATCGCGCGCTGTTTCGATTGAGGACAAGAAGGTGAAAAGGGCCCCGTCAATGGCGGGACCCTTTTGCATTGCTGTCTGGCGGAAAGAACCGCCTTTATTGTTCTGGCCGTCTAGATCGCCAGGTATTCGTGGCGGATTTCCTCGTTTTCCAGAACTTCCTTGGCGTCGCTGCGGAAGACGATTTCGCCCATGTCGAGGATGATCGCCTTGTCCGCCAGCTTGAGCGCGGCGATGGCGTTCTGCTCCACAATGATCGTGGTGATGCCCAGTTCGCGGATGCCGATGAGGATCCGCTCGATCTCCTGCACGATGACCGGGGCCAGCCCCTCGTAGGGCTCGTCCAGAAGTAACAGGCGGATTTCGCGGGCCAGGGCGCGGGCGACGGCCAGCATCTGCTGTTCGCCGCCGGACATGGTCACCGCTTCCTGCTTGCGTCGTTCCGCAAGGCGCGGGAAGTGCTCGTAAATGCGCTCGATCGACCAGCCGATTTCCGGTGCGATCTGGGCCAGCTTCAGGCTTTCCTCCACGGTCAGGCCGGGGATAATCCGGCGATCTTCGGGGACCAGAGATATGCCTTTACGGGCGGCCTGAAAATCCTGCATCTCGTGGATCGCATCGCCGCCCAGCCATATTTCACCGCTGCGCAGCTCGGGTGACGCTGCACGGGCGATGGAGCGCAGGGTCGATGTTTTCCCCGCGCCGTTGCGGCCCAGAAGGGCAAGGATTTCACCTTCGGGGATATCGAAGCTCACCCCTTGGACGATATAGCTTTCGCCATAATAGGAGTGCAGATCCTTGCACGAAAAGAATGGCCGGGAGCCGGATTCGGATCCTTCCGACATGCTTGTCTCCTTTGGAAGATCGCTCATCAGTGCGCCCCCCCGAGGTAGGCTTCCTGAACCTTGGGGTTGCCGCGGATTTCATCGGGCGTGCCCGAGGCGATGATCGCGCCCTGGGCCAGCACCGAAATGCGATCGGCAAGGCTGAACACGACGTGCATGTCATGCTCGATGATCACCTTGGTCATTCCCCGTTCCTTGATCCGCTTCAGCAGGTCAATGGTCCCGTTTGTATCGTGGCGGGACATACCGGCGGTCGGTTCGTCAAGCAACAGCAGACGGGGGTGCTGGATCAGGCACATCGCCAGTTCCAGCCGCCGCTTGTCACCCCGGGACAGGCTTCCCGATTCATGGTGGATCAGATCCTTGAGCCCCACATCTTCCAGCATGTGCTCGGCCTCGTCATGCAGGGCCTTCTCGGAAAGAAGGGAGCGGATGGCGTTCAGCCTGAACGATCCATCCCGTTTGGCGAAAGCCGACACCATGACATTCTGGAGCAGGCTCAGTTCCGGAAAAATTTCGGGCGTCTGGAACACGCGGGCGACGCCGGCCTGGTTGATCTCGTGCGGCTTCTTGCCCGTCAGGTTCTTGCCGTCGAAGACCACGGAACCGGTATCGGGTTCGATTTTCCCGACGCAGACATTGAGCAACGTCGATTTGCCCGCGCCGTTGGGCCCGATGATCGCGTGGGTTTTGCCTTCCTCGATCTGCAGGTCGATGCTGCTCAGGGCCCGAAGGCCGCCGAAGCTCTTGTTCACGTTGGTGACGCTGAGAACCGTATTCCCCATGGTCACGCTCCTCCGCTTTCTTTCTGTTCCGCTTTTTTGCGGAATCTGGCGATCAATCGGTCAATGCCCTCCATGACCCCACCCGGCAGGAAGATCACGATGATCATGAACAGGGCGCCAAGGGTCAGGTGCCAGCCCTCGCCGACGAACGGGTTGACGAGAAAGACGGCGATATCCTGAGTCACTCCCGGCAGGAAGCCGAAAAAGTCATTCAGGACCTTCTCATTGACCGTGGAGAGGATGTTCTCGAAATACTTGATGATGCCCGCGCCGATAACCGGCCCCACCAGGGTGCCCAGGCCGCCCAGGATGGTCATCAGCACGACCTCGCCGGAAGCCGTCCACTGCATGCGTTCGGCGCCGGCGAGCGGGTCCGTAACGGCGAGCAGGGAACCCGCCAGCCCCGCGTACAGGCCCGAAATCACGAAGGCCACCAGTAGGTACGGCTTGGTGTTGAAGCCCGTGTAGTTCATGCGTGTCTGGTTGGACTTGATCGCCGCCAGCTTCAGGCCCAGCGGAGAACGGAAGATGCGCAACGAGATGTAGAACATGACGATGAGCAGGATGGCGCAGAAATAAAAGCCGTTGAGGCCGCTCATGGAAAGGCCGAACAGCTCCGTCGACGGCAGGCCACCCGTCTCGTTCACCGGATCAAGAATTCGGGGGTCGTTCAGGCGCAGCTGCAGCCCCGTCTCGCCGTTGGTGATGGGGGTCAGCACGGAATAGGCCATGTTGTAGGACATCTGGGCGAACGCCAGTGTCAGGATCGAGAAGTAGATTCCTGAGCGCCGCAGGCTGATATAGCCGATCAGCACGGAAAAAAGCGCGGCCACCAGCGTACCGAGAATGATCGCCGGAATGACGTTCATG
>JAPHTL010000049.1 GCA_026193355.1 Rhodospirillales bacterium | reverse complement strand
GGCGTCGGCCAGCGCAAGACACCGGGTTACATGCCCGCCACCGATGATCGGCGACGCATCGCAGCGAAAAACCGCAAGCGGTCTGGCTGCGTCAGACATCCTCACCCTCCCTTCGAGTAGCGTGACAGATCGGTCTGTGCGCGGTTAAGCGCGGCAATCTCCGGGTTTCCATTGATAACCGAAAGAATTTCCTCCATCCCGGGCATCGCAGGCGGTGGCGGAAGATGAGCGAATATTGCCTGAAAAAAAGCGTAGTCTTCTGGGTAATCGATGGTCCAGCGGTTCTTCTCGATCCCGCCGCCGGGTCCGGGCAGATTGACGCGTGTATAATCAGGGTTGTTCCGCATCCACGGCGTAACGTGCTCCCGTTCGAATTTGTCCCTGGCCTTCCCTGCCGCCTCGAGCAGAGCGGCAACGGTGAACACCTCGGTATCGAGACCATGAGGCCACATTGGCGGCATGTTGTTGCAGGCGTAGTCCGCAGCATGTTCGGCGCGCAGGGCAATCACAGCCGCACAGACATCGGGGTCGGCCAGAGGGCAATCGCTGGTCACCCGCATCACCACGCCGGCGCCAATCATTTTGGCCGCCCCGTTGAAGCGATCAAGTACATCATCCGCTGATCCGCGGAAGACTTCGGCACCGCAACGGCGCGCCTCTTCAACGACCGCATCGTCCTCTTCATTATTCGTGGTGGCGCAACAGACAACATCGACGCCGCGAACTGCGCCGCAGCGTTCAAGCACGTGGGCAAGAACAGTTTTTCCCGCCAACGGCATCATTACCTTGCCAGGCAAGCGAGAGGACCCCATGCGCGCCTGAATGATCGCCGCCGTTATAGTCATCGATCAACCTCCAGCACCTCCGCCAGGGCTGCCACCACCCGCCCGACGTCACTGTCTTCCATCGCCGAAAATAGCGGCAGGCTGAGGCAATGCGTGTAGTATTTTTCCGCCCCCGGAAGGGAGGCCGCACCATATCGCTTCTCATAATAGGACTGGCGGTGAACGGGGCGGTAATGAACCTGCGTACCGATGCCCTTGGCCTGCAAGGATCGCATGACGGCGGCGCGGCCTGTTCCCGCGGCGGAAAAGTCAATTCGCGGGGCATAGAGATGCCAGCCGGGATCACAGCCTTCGACACGCGCGGGCGGGCGCACGATGGGAGCCATCCCTTCCAGAGCCTTGTCGTAAAGTCCAACCAGTTCCCTGCGTCGTGTTACAAAACGATCCAGTTTGCGCAACTGACTTAATCCCAATGCGCAGTTGATATCGCTGGCGCGGTAGTTGAAACCGGGTTCCGGCATGTCGTAATACCAGGGCTCGAACTTTCCATCCGGTGCGAAGGCTTCCTTCATGTCGCTCAGCCGTTCAGGATCACGAACCATGCCGTGATTCCGGAACCGCCGAACCCGCTCAATGATTTCCGCGTCGTTTGTCGTGATCATCCCGCCTTCGCCCATGGCCACGGTTTTGACGGGGTGGAAGGAAAAGACCGTGATATCGCTGTGTCGACAGGACCCGACTGAAACGCTGTCGCCACCCTCGTCACCATAGGTCGTACCGAGGGCATGACAGGCGTCTTCAATGACCTTCAGGCCCCGTTGGCGGGCAAGGGCGCTGATCTCCGCCATCGGCGCCGTCTGGCCATTCAGATGAACCGGGATAACAGCCTTGATACCTGGACCAAGCGGACTGTTCAGAGCAGCCTGCACATGGGCAGCGCCCATCAATCCCGTATTTGAATCAACGTCCGCAAAGGCGACCTCGGCATCGACATAGCGAACGCCGTTGGCCGTCGCCAGAAAGGTCATCGTGGGAACGATCGCCGCATCGCCCTTTCCCATGCCGACCGCGAGGGACGCCAGATGCAGGGCGGCGGTTCCACTTGAGCAAACAGCCGCGTACCTGGCGCCGACTTTCTCGGCAAACGCGATTTCGAAGGCTTCAACGACGGGGCCCGTCGTCAGCCAGTCGCCGCGCAACACTTCGACGACAGCGGCGATGTCTTCCTCGTCCACCGCTTGCCGGCCATAGGGCAGAAAGCGGGTCGGCTTTTTCATTCGGATTCCGCCAGAAGTTCTTTCAACCCCGCGGCATCAATCCAGGAATCATTTGTCTCGCTGCTGTAGACGAAATCCTCGGCAACCGCCTTGGACGATTTTACGAGCCCCTCATGGCTATCGAAACGCGGG
>JAPHTL010000214.1 GCA_026193355.1 Rhodospirillales bacterium | reverse complement strand
TGCCGTACGCTGGAACGTTCACGGAGATCGGTCGGCGCGTCCTGATCGGCTGGAACGGGCGCCGCGAATCGGCTCGCGCTGTCAACGATGCCATTCCCCTGATGCAGGATTCTTCTGCTGTCACGCTTCTGTCCATCAATCCGCCCAAGGAAATTCTGGATAAACACGGCGAATACAATCGTGGCATCATCCAGCACCTGATGATTCACGGGATCAAGGCCCGTGAGATACAGGAATCGAATCCGGATGTGCCGGTGGCCAACCTTCTGGTGTCCCGCCTTGTCGATGAGAGCGCCGATCTTCTGGTCATAGGGTCCCATAGCCACAGCGGCTTGACCCAGAAATTCAAGGGATCGGTGACGCGGGATCTTCTACAACAGTTGACCGTGCCAGCCCTTCTGTCCCACTAGGACGATATCGAAACCGCCTACATGAATAAAAAGGGCCCCGCCATTGGCGGGGCCCTTTCTTGTTGCTATTCGGGTCGGAACCCTTACGAGCTGTAGTACATCTGGAACTCGACCGGATGCGGGGTGTGCTCGAAGTTGTAGACGTCTTCCCACTTGAGCGCGAGGTAACCGTCGATCATGTCGTCGGTGAACACGTCGCCCTTGGTCAGGAAGGCGCGGTCGGCATCGAGGCTTTCCAGCGCTTCGCGCAGGCTGCCGCAGACCGTCGGAACGTCCTTCAGTTCCTCTGGCGGAAGGTCGTAGAGGTTCTTGTCCATGGCGTCGCCGGGATGGATCTTGTTCTGGATGCCATCGAGGCCGGCCATCATCATCGCCGAGAACGCCAGGTACGGGTTGGCGAGCGGGTCGGGGAAGCGGATTTCGACGCGCTTGGCCTTCGGGTTGGTGGCGAACGGAATACGGCATGAGGCCGAGCGGTTGCGGGCCGAATAGGCCAGCAGGACCGGCGCTTCAAAACCCGGGATCAGACGCTTGTAGCTGTTGGTCGTCGGGTTGGTGAAGGCGTTCAGCGCCTTGGCGTGCTTGATGATGCCGCCGATATAGTACAGCGCGTTGTCCGACAGGTCGGCATAGCCCGAACCGGCGAACAGGGGTTTGCCGGCCTTCCAGATCGACTGGTGGACGTGCATGCCCGAGCCGTTGTCGTTGATGAGCGGCTTCGGCATGAAGGTCGCCGTCTTGCCATAGGTGTGCGCGACCATCTGGACCACGTACTTGTAGATCTGCACGTTGTCGGCGCTGCGCAGCAGGGTGGAGAATTCCAGGCCAAGCTCGTGCTGGCTGGTCGCCACTTCGTGATGGTGCTTGTCCATCGGCAGCCCCATTTCCTTGCCAACCGCGATCATCTCGCCGCGCAGGTCGGGGGCGGTGTCCACGGGGGGCACCGGGAAGTAGCCACCCTTCGGCGGCGGACGGTGGCCGACGTTCTTCTCCGGCAGGATCTTGCCGCTGACCCAGGGGCCTTCTTCGGAATCGATTTCGTAGAACGTGGAGTTCATGGAAACGTTGAAGCGCACGTCGTCGAACACGAAGAATTCCGGCTCGGGGCCGAAGTAGGCGGTGTCGCCGATACCGGTGGAGGCGAGGTATGCCTCGGCTTTCTTGGCCACCGAACGCGGGTCGCGGATATAGGCCTGCCCGGTGGAGGGCTCATTGACGGTGCAGAACAGGATCAGGGAACTCTGCGCCGAGAACGGATCCATCACGGCGCTTGAAGCGTCGGGGATCAGGGACATGTCGGATTCGTTGATCGCTTTCCAGCCGGCGATAGACGAGCCATCGAACATGATGCCTTCTTCGAACCAGGCGTCCTCAAGCTTGTCGGCGCACATGGTCAGGTGCTGCCACTTGCCGCGCGGGTCGGTGAAGCGCAGGTCGATGAACTGGACGTCGTTTTCCGTGATGACCTTCTGCACATCGTCAGGGGTCTTGCAGGCGAGGGACATTGTTTCCGTTCCTTTTCGGTTTCAGGTTGATTGCTTGCCAGTCCGGCGTTCCCTGGCGCCTTTGACAGGCTGCCACGGAGGGGGGCCGGGATTCAATTACACGGCGTCGTTTCCGCGTTCGCCGGTGCGGATCCGGATTGCTTCTTCGACAGTGGTGATGAAAATCTTGCCGTCACCGATACGGCCGGTGTGGGCGGCCTGCTGAATGGCCTCGACGGCGCGTTCGACCATATCATCGTCCAGGACGACCTCGATCTTCACCTTGGGCAGAAAGTCGACGACGTATTCGGCCCCGCGGTAAAGTTCCGTGTGACCCTTCTGCCGTCCGAAGCCCTTGGCTTCGATCACGGTAATGCCTTGCAGGCCGACTTCGTGAAGGGCCTCCTTCACTTCATCCAGCTTGAAGGGCTTGATGATCGCTTCGATCTTTTTCATGCGTCCTGCCTTCTTCGTCGTGTTGGTAGGCTTTGGGCTGCCTTCGATTTACTTTTCACGCACAATAGCAGGGATCATGCCAACTTGGCGATTCCTTCTTAACGTGTTGTCATGAAAGAGTATTTACGAATGAAACCGGTGATGTTCGGGAGGGTAGGCGGAAGGGTGTATGCCTAAAAAAAAGGCACATGCCCGCTCCTTGTGCGGCATTGGGCGGGGGAGGTGGAAAGGTGAAGGGAGGCTAGATCTGTCGGGCGTGCTTGGCCAACCCATTGACCTTGACCCAGAATTTGGAGCCATCGGGGATTTCGCCCGGTCTGCTCTTGCCCTTGTAGCGAACGTAAATCAGATCCACCCCATTCTCTGTTTTTGGTTGGGTCAGGGTAACGATCTGGCCATCAGGCATGATGCTGGCGCCAAGTGCGTTCAGTTTCGCCGTTCCTGTAACAAGGAATTTCTGGTTGTGGTTTACAAGCATCCGCCCTCCTCACGGCAGGGGTCGATATGCCACAAACGCACAAAACGCGCATGGGACAAACCCAAAGTAATTCCATTTTGGGCCGTAACCACGAAGAAAATCTTAAGATTCAGTCTGTTTTCTTCATAGAATCTTGCGGATGCGGGCCATCGCCTCACGGATATTTTCGACGCTGTTGGCGTAGGAAAACCGGATATAGCCCTCGCCGAAACGCCCGAAGCTGGTTCCCGATACGGTGGCGATTCCCGCTTCGTTAAGCAGTCTGTCCTGCAATGCCTTCGAGCCGATGCCCGTTCCCGCGATGTTGGGGAAGGCATAAAAAGCGCCGCCCGGCTCCGTGCAGTTGAAACCGGGTATGTCGTTCAGCTCATCAACGATCACCTTCCGCCGTTCGGCGAAGGCGGCCATCATTTTGTCCACCTCGTCCTGCGGTCCGGTCAGGGCCTCGATCGCCGCAAGTTGCGTCGGCGCGTTGACGCAGGAATGATCGTTGATGGCCAACCGTGTCGCCGCGCCGATCAGGTTGGCGGGCCACACGCTATAGCCGATGCGCCAGCCGGTCATGGCGTAGGTCTTGCTCCAGCCATCCAGCAGGATCAGGCGATCGCGCAGGGCCGGATAAGCCAGCATGGTGGCGTGTTCCCGCCCGTCGTAAAGCATGCGGGAATAGATTTCGTCGCTCAGTATCGCGACATGGGGATGCTTCTCCAGACCCGCGGCCAGTTTGTCCATCTCGGCCTTCGGCACGACGCCGCCGGTTGGGTTGGCCGGGGTGTTGACGATGATCAGTCGGGTCTTCGGCGTGATCAGCGACAGGACTTCCTCGGCGCTGAAGGAAAAACCGTTCTTTTCGTGCAGCGGCATGGGAACCGCCGTGGCGCCGGAATAGTTGATCACCGATTCATAGATGGGGAAGCCGGGGTTGGGGTAGATGATCTCGGCGCCCGGTTCGCCGAACATCAGCACGGCGAAGAACATGGTCGGCTTGCCGCCGGGAACGACCAGAATGTTGTCGGGATCGACGGTCACGCCCCTTCGCGCCGCGATATCGGCAGCGACCGCCTCGCGCAGGGGGCGGATGCCGTTGGCCGGGGTGTAGCCGTGATGACCGTCGCGCAACGCCTTCACCGCCGCCTCGACGATGTTTTGCGGCGTCTGGAAGTCGGGTTGTCCTATGCCCAGGTTTATGATGCTGCGTCCCTGTTCCTCCAGCGCCTTGGCGCGGGCAAGAACCTCAAACGCGGATTCGGTTCCAAGGCGGGACATGCCCGAAGCAAGGACGAGGGAAGCGGGGTTGTTCATGGTGATCTCGCGGTCTGATTGAGGCTGGCTTCAGGCTATGGTACAGAGCGATCTTACGCAATGTCGACGGTGTCGGGCGAAATATCGGTGAACGGGCGGAGAAAGGCCATGAAACCAGCCAACAGCATTCTTTCGGGCTACGGCACCACGGTGTTTGAGGTGATGTCCCGGCTTGCCATCGAGCATGGCTCCATCAACCTCGGGCAGGGGTTCCCTGACGAGGAAGGGCCGGAAGCTGTGCGCCGGGTCGCTGCCGACGCCCTGATGGCGGGGCCGAACCAGTATCCGCCCATGCTGGGCCTGCCCGAACTGCGCAAGGCGGTGGCGGACAACAACCGCCGCTTTTATGGCCTTGATATCGACTGGCAGAGCGAAGTGATGGTCACCTCGGGCGCGACCGAGGCGCTGGGCGACGCGCTGTTCGGCCTGATTGAGCCGGGCGACGAGGTTGTCCTGATCGAACCGCTTTATGACAGCTATCTGCCGATCATCCGCCGTGCCGGAGGCATTCCCAAAATCGTGCGTATCGAGCCGCCGGACTGGGCGTTGCCGCGCGCTGCGCTGGAGGCCGCGTTTTCCGAGAAAACGAAACTGATCCTGTTGAATTCGCCGCACAACCCGTCGTCCAAGGTTTTCGACGTCAACGATCTTCGGTTCATTGCCGATCTTGTTGAACGTTTCGACGCCTACGCCGTTTGCGACGAGGTTTACGAACACCTGACCTTCGACGGGCGCGGGCATACGCCGTTGATGACCCTGCCGGGCATGCGCAACCGGTGTGTGCGCATCGGGTCGGCGGGAAAGACCTTCTCCATGACCGGCTGGAAGGTCGGCTATATCACCGCCTGCGCGGATCTTCTTATGCCCATTGCCAAGGCGCACCAGTTCGTGACCTTCACCACGCCGCCCAACCTGCAAAAGGGGGTGGCTCACGGGCTTGGCCTTGATGACGCCTATTTCACCGGGCTGGCCGGCGATATGCAGGCCAAGCGCGACCGGTTGGGGGATGGTTTGCGCGCCGCAGGGTTCAAGACGCTGGAAAGCGGCGGCAGCTATTTCCTGACGGTCGACTACAGCCCGCTGGGCTTCACCGACGGTGACGAGGCATTCTGTCGCCACATAACGACCGAGGCGGGGGTGACCGCCGTACCCCTCAGCGCCTTTTACCAGAAGGACGGACCGCGCACGTTTGTGCGGTTCTGTTTCTCCAAGCGCGATGAGATACTGGACGAGGCCGTGGCCCGCCTGCGTCGCCATTTCGGCGGCTGATGACGCGGATTTGACCGCCCGTTGACGAATTCCGCGGAAACTCTCTTGTAAGCGGCCCCGTCCGGACTAAATGAGAGGGTGTGGCCTGGTGAATTCCTCCCCCCCCTCCCGGGCCATTCGCGGCGGCGCGAGGGCAGCATGCCTCCTCCTCCCCCCTGAGAGGCGCCTTCTGCCGCCGCGTACTTTTTCAATTCCCAGGTTTCGATCTCCCGGTATTGTCCCTCTTGACCTGCCGGTTTTGCGGGTTTAGTAGAGAGCCTCTTTTCAGTGGTGGCTGTAGCTCAGTTGGTTAGAGCATCGGCTTGTGGTGCCGAGGGTCGTGGGTTCGAATCCCATCAGCCACCCCATTCCCCC
>JAPHTL010000173.1 GCA_026193355.1 Rhodospirillales bacterium | reverse complement strand
GGCGTCGTCTCCATCCCAGGCATGATGACGGGACAAATCCTTGGTGGCGTTCCCCCCGTCGAAGCGGCGAAATACCAGATCCTGATCATCTTCCTGATTGCGGGCGGCACAGGCCTGGGCGTCATCACCGCCGTCATTGCCGGGGCCAGACGATTGACCGACGAACGCCATCGTTTGCGCCTTGATCGGTTGGAGCCGCAACGCAGGAAATGATCGCCCCCCCCCACCGCGCGCAAAGACGGTTCCATTTTACATTTTTTCCCGTATTTTATCGCGGGGCGACGGCAAGCGTTCAGCACGACACGAAGGCAACCCGTCCAAAAGGGGGGAAATCCATGGCAAAGATGGAATCGGTTTTCGAGCGGCTGTCGGGATACGTCAACGTCTCGCCCGAGCAACTTCACCACCTCATCACGGTTTCCCGGCACTCCCTTTACCTGAAACGGCATCGCGCCGATTTTATCGCCAGTCGCATACGCATCATTGCGGCTCTGTTCGCCATTCTCACCCTGCTCTGGATTCCCATGGACATCGTCGTTTTCGACGCAACCCTGTGGAAGCCACTGGCGCTGATGCGCGGAGCGGCCGTTGCCCTTTTCGTCTTTCTGGCCCTGCCTTCCGGGAAAGAGGCGGGCATCAATGGAACGCTGTTCAGACTGGCGCTGATACTTATTATTCCTCTTTGCTTTTATCTGTTCTCCACCTGGCTTTTCTATCGCGTGGAGATGAGCCAGACTGGGGAGGTCGTCGCCTTCCTCTATACCCTGCTTCCCTTCGTGATCATCGGTGGCCTTGCAGTGTTCCCCCTGACCCTTCAGGAAGTCACGCTGGCGGTTCTTACGACTGTTACAGCACTGGTGTTCTGCATGGCATGGGCAAACGGGATAACGCCCGCCGTCTATATCGGCAAGGTCTGGCTGGCGGTTCTTTTCGGGGGGATTTCAGCCTTCGCATCGATCAGCCAGTTGCGTTACATGATCATCCTGCTGGCAAGGGCGTCCGTCGATCCACTGACAGGTTGTTACACAAGGCGTAGCGGCAGTGAGATCATCGACATACAGTTCCGCGTCGCAATGCGCCAGGGTATGCCTTTCTCTGTCGCCATGTTCGATCTGGACGACTTCAAGAAAATCAACGATACGGCTGGGCACGAGGCCGGCGATGCGGTTTTGACAACTTTCGTCGCAAGCCTGAACAAAATGCTGCGCGCCAGCGACGCCATTGTTCGCTGGGGTGGCGAAGAATTTATCGTCGCCTTTCCCAATAACAGTGTCGAGGGCCTTAACGTGGTGATCAGGCGCATTCTTGGCGGATCGTTGGGCAAGCGTCCAGATGGAAGCCCCCTCACCGTCTCCATCGGTATCGCCGAGGCGACCGCCGACGGCATGGAGGACTGGGTCGACCTGGTGAAGCTGGCCGATGAGCGCATGTACGACGCCAAACGGGCGGGCAAGAATCGGGCGCGGTTGCCGAGTGGAACGGACATCACCGTTGAAAGATGATCCGCGAATGTCGGCCTTTTACTTTTCAACCTGAACGGCGAATTTGTAGCCGGCCCCTGTGACCGTCAGGATCTTCCGCGGCCGCCGCGGATCGTCGCCGATTTTTTTTCTCAGTCGGCTGATGAAAGAATCGATTGTCCGTTCGGACGGCGCCGTATCGAAGCCGCTTATGGCGTCGATCAGGTGGTTGCGGCTGAGAACCCGCCCGCTTCCCCTTGCAAGAGCGGCAAGCAACCTGAGTTCCGCCCCCGTCAGCGAAACCGCCCCCCCTTGCGGGTCACGCAGTTCATGGCCGTCAAGGTCAAGGGCCCACCCTTCGAACCGAATGATCCGCCCCCCATCTTCGCCACGACCGTTGGGCGCGCGATAGCGGGACAGAACATTGCGAATTCGCAGCAGAAGTTCATCCCTGTCGATACCCTTGTGAAGATAGTCATCCGCACCCAGTTCAAGTCCGGCTAAACGGGATGAGCGATCATCGCGCGCGGAAAGGATGATCGACGGAACGTCGCTGAGTGCGCGGGCCTTGCGCAACAGGACCAGCCCGTCCTCGTCCGGCAGGACAAGATCAAGCAGCATCAGGCTGATGCTTTCCTTTTCCAGCCTGGAAAGCGCGGTGGCGGCATCGGGCGCTTCAATGACGGTGTATCCGGCCTGGCGAAGCTGTTCGGCCAGCAACTGCCGGATCAGGGTCTCGTCTTCGACGACGAGGATACGATCTGACTCCATGGCGACATCCGTCCTGAGGAATTATTTGCGTTGTTCTTTTCGCGTCTCAAGAGCCATGTTTTGCGGGCATCATAAACCGATCTGCCCGTCAATCCAACCGTCCACAATCCGTCAACATCACGGCAATACTTTCGCAACACTCTTGCGTCATAGTCCCGACTGCCAACGAGCAAAAAAGAAAAACAATAAATGAACCAGAGGACGAACAACGATGCAGCATTTCGCACGCTTACCTTTCTATGCAGGTTTTTTGCTAACGGTCTTCACCACCCTTTCAACAGCGACATCCCATGCCGATACGCGCGATCAGGTCGCAATTGCTCCTTCGCTTGCGCC
>JAPHTL010000267.1 GCA_026193355.1 Rhodospirillales bacterium | reverse complement strand
GCCGAGAAGCTTCCTGCCGGTTTGCGTATCGACCACCGCGATGTGTTCAAAGGCGTTCTCGCGCATCACCTGCAAGGCGTCGTTAAGGCTCTGTCCGGGTGAAACGGTTGGCGGCGAACGCCGCGCTACATCCCCGGCATTCACCAGATCATCCGCAATATGATCGAACGCGAGTTCATCCAGATCCGCAAGGGTAAGACTGCCGGTCAGGCACCCATCGTCGCGCACGACAAAAAGAACGCCGGTCGGTGAATGCTGAAGGGCGGCGCGCAGTTGCGGCAGCCTGACTTCCTCACCCACAAGTTCGACCTTGGGCGACATGACGCCACGAACCGAAATCGCGGAAAGCACCGAAATTTCGAACCCTGCCGCAAGATCGACCCCGCGGCGCTCCAACTGCCAGGTAAAGAACGAGGATCCGTGGAACTGCCGAAGGGTCATGGAGGCGATAACAGCGGCCAGCATCACGCCTATCGTGATCGAGTATTCCCCGGTCATCTCGAAAACAATCAGCGTCGTGGAAATCGGCGCGCCCAGAACGGCGGCCGCCATCCCCCCCATCCCAACCAGGGCGTAGGCGCCCGCACCCGAAAAATAGCCGGGAAAAACCATACCGAAGATGCTGGCGGCGGCCCCCCCCAGCATCGCGCCGATGACCAGCGCAGGGCTGAAAATTCCGCCGGAAAAACCACCCCCGAGGGACACCGCCGTCGCAACGGTTTTCGCCGCCATGAGGGCAAGGAGAAAGGTCAGAGGATAAAGGCCCACCAGCGCCGCATCGGTCGCCTCATAACCAACGCCCATGACATGGGGAAAGACCAGCGCGATCATGCCGACAATCAACCCCGCAACCCCCGGTCGCAGCCAGGGTGGTCCAGGCACATGGGTTGCAACCTTCGCCACCAGCCCTATACCGCGGATCAGGATGATCGCCATCAGGCCGCTCATCAGCCCGATCGCCGCAAAAGCGGGGAATTCCCAAAGCGACGACAGTTCGTGGGGAAAAAGCTGGAAGGCGGGGAAGTCCCCGAAATAGGCCCGCGAAATGGCGGTCGCGGTGACGCTGGACACGACGATCGGCGCAAAGGCGCTCAATGCATAGTGGCCGACCACGACCTCATGGGCGAACAGGGCGCCGGCAATGGGCGCATTGAACGAACTGGCGACGGCGGCCGCAACGCCGCAGCCCAGCAAGGTGCGTGAAAGCGACCGCGTCAGGCGAAGTCTCTCGGCGAACCATGCGCTGAAGGCTGCGCCAAGGTGAACGGCGGGGCCTTCCCGCCCGACAGAAGCACCAAACCCGAGGGAAGCGGCGCTGGCCACTGCGGCCCCGATACCGGCCCGCATGGACATGCGCCCACCGGTAAGCGCTGCGGATTCGATCACGTCGGCGACCCCGTGCGGCCGCTTCCCCGGCAGGACATAGTGGATGAAAAGTCCGACGAGAATGCCGCCAACAGCCGGACCGAGAAGGACATGCCACCACGCCAGATGTTGGGAATAACCGATAAAAAGTTCCGTCGGGTCGCCGTAGGCCGCCGTCTGGAAAAACTGGATCCCCATGCGAAAAAGGATCGCCAGACCGCCGACGCCTGCACCCACGATCAGCGCCAGCACCGTGATGACAAGCTGATCGTTTGCGAACAGCCGCCGCAAGCGCATGAGGATTCGGCTTGGTCTCAGGAAACGAGGCAACATAGTGGCATTCCGTCAGGAAGCGGCTTGGCGAGCAACGAATATAAACGGAAATCATGCCTTCCAAAGATAAAGGAAGCGTTGCCTTCGAAAAAGACTGCCTCTGATCGCCCCTAGCCACCCAGGGCAAGTTCGGATTGTTCGATGTGTTCCTGGGTGATCACCCGGTTGCGCCCCTGGCCCTTCGCCATGTAAAGGGCCTGATCCGCACGCGACACCAACTGCGTCAGCGGCTCGCCCCAATCGAAGCGGCCAACCCCCACAGAAAGCGTAACCCGTCCGAGCTTGATGCCGGTTTTTCGATTGACCAGCGCCTTGTTGCCGATCCGCTCACGGATGCTGTCGGCCAGTTTCGCCGCCGCCATCATCGGGGTGCGGGGGAGTATGATGGCGAACTCCTCACCACCGTATCGGGCCGGTGTGTCCTGCCCCTTGACCATATCGTTCAGGATGCTGCCGACCAGACGCAGAACCTGGTCTCCGGTTTGGTGCCCATGCGTGTCGTTGAATTTCTTGAAGTGATCAATGTCGAGAAGCATCAGGCAAAGTTCGGATCCGGATTCCATCGCCTCCAGCGCCGCGCGACGCAGCTCCATATCGAACTTCTTGCGATTGGCGATCCCGGTCAGCGCATCGGTCAGGGCCTCCTGGCGCATGTTTTCCAGATCGGATTGCAGCTTTTTGACTTCGCTGGACGATTCGTTAAGCCGTCGTTCAAGCGCACTGTTCTTTTCGCGCATCGTTTCGGTGGCGTTGATCACATCGGCGATCAACGCCTTGACGTCATCGACCGCAGGAGTGCTGGCCAGCCCCCCCGAGGCGTTTTCCAGTTCCTTCCCGTAGGCCAAGGCGCCCTTGTCTGCGTCCTCGATATAGGCAATGACCTGACGCAGTTCCGCTTCGACACGGCGCGTCGCCTCATCAACGATTGCACCCTCGCCGCCGAATCCGAAAAACTTGTCGTGAATCTCTTCGCAGCGCGAGGGCGTGAAATCCTGCTTGTTTCCGATCAGGATATCGATCGTCTTCTTGAGGTCAGGAAACGTTCCGGCAAAATAATTGTACCAGATGACAAAGTTTCCGGGATGTGCGGGAATGCCCAAATCCGCCATCGCCTTGACGGCGGATGACGCGTATTCGGCGGCCTGCTCCAGACTCTGGCCATAGACACTGGTATCGCTCATTCAGGATATTCCCCCCCCCGAGAATTCCCGGCGATCATACCGGAGTATGCCCCCCTCTGAAAGTCAGTTTAACAATTCCAAAGACAGATTACCCGTTCTTCCGCCCGGTCATCGTGACGGCGCGCCCCGCTTCGGGCGGAACCGGCAACGACGCATGCGCTGCGACGAGGTCATTGACGCGCTTGCACGCTTCCTCAGGAAGGGGCGTCGCCCGCCGCGCCTGCATATCCACATGGATGGAAACGAACTCAATGGTCGCAGCGAGGTATCCTTCATCTTCGTTGAACATGCGTAGAAAGACATGCACGCGTTTTTCGTCCGCACCGAGGAGCTGCGCCGTAAACGAAATCGACGCACCTTCGGCGACCTCTTGTTTGAATACCGTATGGGCCTCGGCGGAGAAGAGGGAACAGCCTGCCCGGCGAACATAATCAATCCCAAGATCCAGATAATTGAACAATGCATCCGTGGCGTGATCGAAGGTCAACGTGTAATAGGCCACGTTCATATGGCCGTTATAGTCTATCCATTCCGGCCGAACTTTTTCCCGATGAAGGAAGAAAGGTGCTGATTCTTCTGTCATTTCCGATTCCTGTCGTTGTCAGCAATTTCCTGATTTTCCGTTCGACTTTACGTCATGGCGCCAGTGCTTGAGAATGCCCGGAAGCGCAAGCTTGGAAAAACGCCGATTCGTTAAAGAGAACTAACAGTTGCTGGTCCTTAACCATTTGTCACGTCCCGGCCTGTTCGCTTCCGTCGATCTGACGATCGAGGCAGGAAAGTGCGTCGCGCTGTCCGGCCCGTCCGGCGCAGGCAAGTCGTTGTTGTTGCGCGCCGTCGCCGACCTCGACCCCAACGAGGGCGATGTGCTGATCGACGGGAAGTCACGCAACGCCACCCATGCGCCGGCATGGCGGCGGCGTGTGGGATATCTGGCGGCGGAATCCGGCTGGTGGGGTGACCATGTGGGCGATCATTTCCCGCTACGCGAAATGGCGGCGAAACTGATGGTCAGGCTGGCGCTTCCTGCTGAAGCCCTCGACTGGCAAATCTCCCGGCTTTCCACGGGTGAGCGTCAGCGGCTGGCCCTCGTCCGCATGTTGATCGCCGGGCCGCGCGTGATGCTTCTGGATGAACCGACATCAAGCCTCGATACCGACGCCACGCAACGTGTTGAGGCCCTTGTCGAAGAGTGGCTCCACGGTGGAGTGACCGGCGCAGGAACCTGCGAAGGATCGGGCAAGCGCTGCATCATCATTGTCACCCATGACCGCGCCCAGGCGCGCCGGATGGCCGATCGTCACCTGACGATGAAGGCCGGAATCCTGATCCCCGGCCTCTATGAAGGTCCGGACGGGAATGTGACAGCGGCGGAAAAGGTCGACCCGGCATGAACAGCGATCCCGCCTATATCGCCCTTGATCTTGTGGACATCGCCGTTGCGGCCCTGCTGATCGGGGTTCACGGCGCACTGTCGCTGTTGCTTCGCCTGAACATCGGTCGTCATCTGATCGTTTCCGCCGTCCGCATGGTGGTCCAACTCGGTCTGCTCGCCATCATCCTCGAATCCCTGTTCTCGCTCCGCGATCCATTGCTGACCGCCGCCGCAGCCACAGTGATGATCCTGTTCGCCGGATACGAAGTGACCGCGCGGCAGACCCGCCGTTTCGAGGGTTGGTGGACATACGGTATAGGGGCGGGAAGCATGATGATGGCCGGTGTCCTGATCACCCTTTTCGCCCTGACAACGCAGGTCCGGCCCGATCCCTGGTACGACCCACGCTACGCCCTTGTCCTGTTGGGCATGATCCTCGGCAATACCATGAATGGCGTAAGCCTTGGCCTTGACCGTTTGTTGACGTCCGCTACGCGGGAGCGTCCCGCCATCGAGGCGCGTCTCGCTCTTGGCCATCCCCGCAACGACGCCATGCGCGAAGTGGTGCGCGAAGCCGTGCGTGGCGGATTGATCCCCATCATCAACACCATGGCCGCAGCTGGCGTCGTCTCCATCCCAGGCATGATGACGGGACAAATCCTTGGTGGCGTTCCCCCCGTCGAAGCGGCGAAATACCAGATCCTGATCATCTTCCTGATT
>JAPHTL010000232.1 GCA_026193355.1 Rhodospirillales bacterium | reverse complement strand
TCAGACGTTCCATCAGACGCAGGTTGGCCGGATTGTCTTCGACATAGAGAATCAGATGCTCTCCCTCGATGAGGCTACCCATATCCCCGGTGGAAACAGACGCCTTGACCGCCTCATCGGTTGCGGGGGCGCTGGTGATATCCGCCAGGGGGAGGCGTATCCAGAAGGTGCTTCCCTGATCGACGACGCTTTCAAACCCGATGGTCCCACCCATCAGTTCCACCAATTGCTTTGTGATGGTCAGACCGATACCGGTTCCCTCGATATCCGTGGCCTCCGCACCCAGACGGCTGAATGGCTGAAAAACATCCGCCTGCTTGTCTTCTGGAATGCCAAAGCCAGTGTCGCTCACCGAAATCATCAGGGTTGCATCGTCGTCTTGATTCACAGACAGAGTCAGGGAGCCACCGTCGCGGTTGTACTTCACCGCGTTGGACAGGAAGTTGAGAATCACCTGTTTGAATCGGGTTCGGTCGCACCGAACCACCGGAATATCGGTGCCTGAAACGGCATCGTTGATGCTGATGCCTTTCTTCCCCGCCATTGATCCAATGAATGACAGGCATTCGTCGAAAACCGGGCCGGGCTCCACGTCCTCAATGCTCAGCGAAACCTTTCCGGCTTCAACCTTCGCCAGATCAAGGACTTCGTTGATCAGTTCAAGAAGGTGGTCGCCGCCCTTCTTGATCTGAGTGACGCTCTCCCGCTGACGCGCTGTCAAAGGCTCCGTCACGTCGTATTCCATCAACTGGGAAAACCCAAGGATCGCATTCAGCGGCGTTCTTAATTCGTGGCTCATCGACGACAGGAATTCGGACTTCGCCTTATTGGCCTTGTCCGCAAGCTCCTTGGCTGCTTTCAAATCCGCTTCAGCGGCCTTGCGGTCCGTGATGTCCTCTTCGACGGCGACAAAATGTGTCGTCGGCCCCTGCTCGCTCGCTACCGGAGAAATAGCGGCTGACACCCAGTACATTTCACCGTTCTTGCGTTTGTTGTGGAACTCCCCCCGCCAGACCTCGCCTCTGGCCAGGGTTTTCCACATGTCCAGGTAATGATCCTTACCCATTTCACCAGAACCCAGGAGCGATGGCGTTCCGCCTATGATATCCTCAACCTCGTAGCCGGATATCTCCGTGAAGCGCGGATTGACGTATTCGACCATTCCGTTCCTGTCGGTGATCAGCACCATCGCGGGGCTGGCCTCTACCGCGGACGAAAGCTTCCTCAATTCCGCTTCCTGTCTGACCCGCAGGCTGACATCCCGCGCGATGCCGGAACAGACGAAGGCGCCATCTTCCCCGACGACCATGCTGACAGCCAGTTCCAAAGGAAACGCCTCACCACCTTTCCGAATTCCGGTGATCGCCATGCCCTCGAACTGTTCCTTCGCAGCGCCCTTTTCGCGTGCACTGGCGAAGCTTTGGCGGAAGGCTTTCCTCTCGCCTTCGGACAAAAGGCTTTCAAAGTGTTTTCCAACGATCTCAAAGGCAGAATATCTGAAAATCCTCTCGAATGAGATGTTGACCGAGTTAATGACCCCGTGCTCATCAAGGGTAAAGATGCCGTCAACGGCAGAATTGAAAATCAGTTGAAGCCGTTGTTCGCTGGTGCGCAATTTACGGGCTTGCATCTTCATCAGGGTGACGTCAGTTCCAACCGACTGAATCTCGACAAGCTTATTCCTGTCATTGAAAAACCCGCGGCTGCGCCACAGGATGATCGCTGTCTCTCCGCCGCGAACTTTCACTTTCTGTTCTGCCTCAATCACCTTCTGATCCGCTTCGATGCCGGCAATCAAATCCTTCAGCAGGCGCTTCCCATTCACGTCGGGAAAAAGGGAAGGAAGATTCTTTCCAATAATGGCTGCTGGCTCATAACCGAAAAAAGCCGCAAAGGCCCTGTTGACGAAGGTCAACGCGCCATCGGTTGTGAATCGGCAAAGAAGCTCGTTCTGGTCGTCCACGACGGCCTGGAATTTTCTTTTGCTTTCAATCAGGTTTTCACTGAATGCCTTCAGGTCACGTTCACGCAGGGCGTCAATACCGTAGGCCAGTTGGCCGGCAAGATTTTCAAGAAGTTCGATTTCCCGCACATCGAAAACGATCGCTTCAGCCATGGATGCATACACGTTCAACGCGCCGACAACGCCGTTCATGGTCTTCAGGGGAAAGCTGGCGACAGCGGAAAATCCGCGCTTGATTGCCGATTCTCGCCACGGTGCAAACGCAGGATTGCTGCTGACATCGCGAACAATCACCTTTTCGCCTGTACGAATAGCCGTTCCTACAGGACCCTGGGGTTGATCGGTATCCGCCCATGTGATGAAAACTTTTTCGAGATACCCGGCATCGTATCCATGCCAGCCTGCTGGCCGGACCGATTTTTCGGGATCATTTTCGGCAAATCCCACCCACGCCAGGCGATAGCCGCCGACCTCAACAAGCAGACGGCAAATCTCTGAAAGAAGTCGGGATTCCACCTTCTCCCTGATGATCACAGAGTTGCACCTGCTGATCATGGCCAACATCCGGTTGGCCTTGTGCAAGGCGGTATCCTTGCTGTTCATCCGCAAACCTCCTAAGGCTGGGCATCTTGCTGATATTGGAATTGCCGTAACCGTCATCAAGGGAAAATGCCTTCAAAC